>JAGQSP010000192.1 GCA_020439485.1 Acidimicrobiales bacterium
CGCCGATGATCACGGGAAGGCCCGGGGCAGCTGCCCGAAGATCGGCCAGCGCCCAACCGAGGATCGACTCGGCGCTGCGCCAGCCGCCCCACGGAAGCGCCGTACCTGCGTTGTAGCCATCGATGGCGACCATGTCGACCACGTCGTGGCCCGGAAACAGGCCGGCTAGCGGAAGCGACCAGGGCGTCTCGACATTGGGATTCCAGACCCAGGTCACGTTGTCGGCCCCCGCCACTTCGAAGATCTCGTGGATGTGTCGCCAAGCGGCTACGAACTCGCCTGGACGGTTGCCGTTGACCGCCTCGGACCACGGATACCAGTCGCCGTTCATCTCGTGGGCGAACCTGATCATCAGTGGCTTGTCGTAGGAGGCCGCCTGGGTTGCCCAGCGCCAGATGAGCCCGTCGTGACTTCCGTCGATGATGTCTCGCAGTTGAAAGTCGGGCTGGACGCGCAGATCTTGGTCGGGATCCCAGGGTTCCCAGGTGATGAACGGGATGGCCCCATCTGAGTGAATGCGATCGAGGGCCCCGATGGGGAGATCGCGATCGTCGACGAAGTTCGTATAGAACGACACCACCCCAACCTGTGCGCTGCTGGCGTCTGCGAACTGGCCGACGGCGTTGAGACCACGGAACCCGACACTGGGGCCGAGCCGGCGCACGCGGTCGCCGGTGGTGGCGACGATGGGCCCGTCGACACCGAAGTCGACGTCGACGGCCTCGTACAGGGTGACCAGAGCCGTCCTGTCTACTGCCCTGCTCCGGACCCTGTCGACGACTCCCGAATCCCAGCCGATCACGATTCCGCCGTTCCCGCGGCTGGCGCCGATCACCGTTCCCCTGGGAGTTGGGGCGGCCAATTGCCAAGCACCCGCGAACGCATACGACCGGCCGTCGACTCCCACTACCCAGTACCCGTCGCCGCCCTTGGTCGCAACGAGGTCTGCGGCCGCAGTCGGCAGCCACCCCGAAGCCGAGCCGAAGAACCCGGCCGAGCCAAAGGCGAAGATTCCGCCATCGGACCCCAACATCCAGTAGCCGCGTCCGTCGGGGGCCGCGACGATCGACACGATGGGCGCCGCCAGTTGAAGGTTGCTGAGCGAACCCGCGTAGCTGGCCGACCCAAAGGCCAGCACAGCTCCGTTGGCAGTGGCCAGCCAATAGCCCAGACCATCGGGGGCTGCGGCGATACCCACTACGTCCGACCCGAGCACAAGGCCGCCGGCAGAACCGAAGAACGCGGCACCGCCGAATGCAAAAACCCCGCCATCGCCGGCCGCCAGCCAGTACCCGCCCGTTCGTGGGTCGGCGGCGACCGAAGTGACCGGATGAGCGAAATCGGGCAGAGAATCTTGACCGACGATTCGAGACCGACCAGACCACACCTCGGTATCGGCGCGCGCCGGTTTGACGGCCGCCACCGGGGCGACCAGAACGAACGCAACCAACACCGCTAGGGCCCTGAGAGCCAGTGTGCGTGTCGCGTCATGCATGGGGTACTTACGCGCAAACACAGAACGCACATTCAACCACGCTCGGTGGCTGCTAGTCCATTCAGGTTGACCGGGAGTGGCCTTCAGCGGCTGACGGTGACCCCGAGCTTGGCGAGATACACGGCGCGCACGGCAAACGCCTCACGCATGTCATGCACCAACTCGGCCAGGAACTCTTCGCGGTATGCATCGTCGGTAGCCGCCGAGATTGCGAACTGAAGGGCCGAGAACGCGCCGATGAACGCGGCCACGGTCACCAACTCCCAGGTGACCACCAACCCCGTGCCCGGCAAAGACCACCCCGACACACCCTGGTTCTCGGTCCACTGGAGAATGGTGGCCTCCCGGACGGTGAAGAGCCCGAACACCGTATAGAACCCTGTGATCACAACACCGACCAACAAGACCTGCATGAGCTGGCTGAACCACCACACGACCCCCACGTTGAACCAGTCGGCCCGGGTCAAGGGCGGCGGATCGGGCCGCCCATCCAGGCCTTCACAGTCCGAAGGTTCGAGCGGGGCGTCCGACAGCATCTCGGCGACCTGCTCCCAGGATTGAAATCTTCGCAACGAGTCGACCTCACGCGGCAGCCGAAACAACACAAAAACCGTGGCGATGCCCAGCAACACTCCGATCGTCACGAAGAAATAGGCGGGCTCGAAGTCGGCAGCCACCTGCCACACCTCGGCATTGAGGAAGATGAACATCGAGAACACCGACACCAAGGGCAACGATCTGGCCATCAGCCTTCCGATGCCGCTGAACTGGCGAATCATGTGGCCAAGCGCCCAGCGCGCCGTGGGCACCAGGCCATACAGCAACACCACGTACAGCACCACCAGCAAGACCACATTGACCGCGACGGTGATCAGCGCACCCCGCCACCTGCCCCCGATGATCAACGGCAACAGAGCCGGGATGATCACAAATGCCACCAGTTCGGCCGGCCCGACGTCGTCGGGCTGTTGCAACAGCGAGCGGCCTCGCCACCGGTTGAACAGCGCGTAGAGCCCCAGGAGCAGGCAGAAGCCACCCGTGAGCGCAAGGAGGTTGTGGTACCAGTCCCACTCGGTGTCGGCCGCCGCAACGAACTCGGCCATGAACGCCAGGGTCAACACCGGCAGAGCACGGGTGAAGATGTCCTCGGCGGCGTTGTACATGTCGATGAAGTGCGGAACACCACGTCGCAAGAACCAGCGCTCGGTCTCGTCCTGAAGCCGCGGGTCGAGCCCACAGTCGCTCATGGAGACTGGCCACCCGACATGGCCTCGACCAGGAGGTCCAACTCTTCGATGGCCAAGTCGATGTCGGCGCTCACAGTCAAGCCCGCGATACCCAAGTCGACCGCTGCCTCCACGTTGCTCGGATGATCGTCGAGGAAGATCGATCGGTGGGCAGGCGTGCCCAGGCGCTCTAGCGCCAGATGCCAAATGGCCGGATCTGGCTTGCGCAACCCGACCTCGGAAGAATCTATGACCACATCGAACCAGTCGACCGGAATCACCTCGCGCCAAGAGCCCCACTCGCGGACGTTGTTGGTGAGGATCGCGGTCTTGTGACCGGCGGCGGCCAAATCGCGCACCTTGTGGATCATGCGCCAGTGAGCCCCGGCGTCCCTGAAGACGTTGAAGTCCGCACCGGTGATGGTGTGGATGGGGTGATCGTCATCGACAAGGCCGTCGAGGCGGGGGCGGACATGATCCAGGAACTGCTGCACATCGACCTGACCCATCTCGACCCGGTGCCACATCGGAGGCTCTGCGCCGGGCTCTGGAAGCCTGGCGTACTCCTCGAAGAACACGGCCAGCGTTTCATCGGGCAACCCCATCTCGGCCCGCCATCGAAGTGCGGCAACAAAGGGCGACTCGACCAGCACTCCGCCGACGTCGAAGATCACGGCAAGCTGGGTCATCTGCCGATAGTTATCACACACCTTCAGTCGTATGTGCCGTCGTGGACCCAACTTCGCTGGGACAAAGAAACGATGTGGGCGCTGCCATCGGACAAGACGAACTGAAACCGGGCCGCACGACGATGCGACCGAGGCTCCCACCAGCGCTCGTCGATGGGCCAAGGACCGGCCCACGAATCGACCGCCGAACGCGAGCCGTCCGACCACACGACAACGGTTGGCGGACCGCTGAGATCGCCGCGCCCACTCACCTCGACCGGGTGGCCGAGATCGTCGAGCACCTCGGCGATGGGCTTACCTCCGAGCAGCGTGGGGTTGGGGGCCGGCAGGCGGCCGGGCCAAGGCGCCGACGCTGCAGGGGCCTCGAGCGAGCGGTCTGGGTCTGTGATGTCGACAAAGGGCAGCGCTACCTGGCCGATGGCTTCGGCCAGCCCTCTGCCCCCGCGCTTTTCGGGCACAGCCACCGAGTCGGGGCCCAAAATTCCCTGAACCCGCGCCAGAGCACGAGCCGCCCGCTGAGACTCGAGGGTCTGGCCACCCCAGAACCCCAACTGACGCCCGACATCGGCCACTACCTCATCTGGAATCAGCCGCAACAAGATGATGCCCGAGGTAGGGCGATGCCGCGACGAGAGCCACCCATCTAGCTGCCATCGCATCCGGTCGGCGACATCGGAAGCCGACAGCGCACCCTCGTGACGCCACACCCTGCTGTGGCACTCGCCCTTAGCGGTTGTGGCCTCGACGATTATCCGCGTGCACGCCAGGCCGTCGCGCCCCAGTCGTTGATGCAGATCGTCGGCCATGGCCTTGGCGACGAAGCTGGCCGTGTCGACCCGATCGGCAGGTGGGTCGAGCCGAACCTCGACGATCGATTCGGGAGGCACGGGCCTGGTGTCGGGAGGACGCTCGTCCAGCCCGGATGCCAGTTGATGAGCCCTCAAGCCATCAGAGCCGAAACGAGCGAGAAGATCGGAAGGCGGCAAGCGGGCGACATCACCCAGCGTCTTCAGCCCCAGTCGCCAGAAGAGTCCGACCAGGTTTTCGCCATCATCGAGCGGGGCCGACCAACGCTGGAGTTCGGAGACCGCCATTGGAGCGATGAAGGACCGGCTGGCCCCAGGCTCGATGACCAGCGCGCAAGTATCGGCTCGGGCCGAGACCACCTCGGCGGCCAAGGCCGCCGAGAACAAGCCGTCGGCGACACCGACCTTGGGTTCGTATCCGGCTGGACAGCCCCCAGCGGTGAACAAGGCTGCGATCTCGGCTCGAAGGGTCTGGACAATCTGGTCCGCCAGAGACCGATCGCCTCCGAAATAGCGCGAGGGGCCACGAGTCGGGAACGAACATCGCCCCGGGCCGAGGATCTCTACACGCGGCGTGAACCTCTCGAGTGCTGCGACGACCGGCTCGAAGTATCTCGCGTCTCGATCGGGGTCGTGCTCGATCACCTCGAGCTGGGGGCAGCGCCCTTGCGACTCTCGACGCCTCATGCCAACAGCGACACGCTGAGCCAGTGCTGCAGGTGTTGCCTCGACGACCCGATTGGCCTTGACCACCGCTGCAGGCACATCGGGCGGCACCTTGGCCGCGACCAGGGGCCAATGGGGCGACACCACGACCATGGTGCGTGTGGTCGACATGGCTAGGTGGCGCTGTGGTGGCCGACCGAGCGACTGGCCAAACGGGCGGTCAGGTCAGCCACATCGGCGATGGTGTCGTAGGTACGCATCGGCTGCGACCGCTGGGCAAACGACACGGCCTCAGGGCGACCTGACTCGCCCGGCAACAAGACGTCGACCGAACGTGGGCGAGAAGCAGCACCACGACCACCGACCTCGACCGTGACCAGGCGGCTGGACAAGAGCCCGTATCCGAACCCCAAACCGCTCCAAGACTGGCGGGCCGCCGACAATCGGACGTCTGCCTGCATGACCTGACGCCCACCACCACCGATCTCGATGATGACCCCTCCGCGCTCGCGCAAACGAGCCGACAAACGGCGACCGTCCGAAGCCCTGAAACTGTTCGGGCTCTTGGTCACGACGATGTCGACGGCACCTGCAAGGGCTGAAACGACGTTGGCCCACTTGTCGCCAGGATCGTCGACGAGGGCAACGCGACCGAGCTCGAGGCCGAACTCTTCTGCTGCAGACAGGCACAACCCTTCGACCCCGACGAAGACCACCCACGAACCCTGGGCCGTGGCCTCGGCGGCCAGACCAAGCGCCAGGGAGACCGAGGCCGACCCATCGACGACAACCGAAGTGCCCCGTCTCAAGACACCGCCGGGCATCACCGTTGCCATGGCATCACAAAGCGGCAGGACCTGATCGCGCGCCAAGGTCAGGGGCGAGATCGCTTCTATGGATGAAGCCAGGTCGGCCTTTATCGAGGCGCCAGAAGACACACCATGAATCTAACCGAACATGTGTTCGACTGACAACGGCGGCTCAGGTGTAGTGGATGAAGAGCTTCTCGACCAGCTCGGTGACACCTTCGGTGTCGGCGCCACGCTCGAAGCTGACCGTGATGACGCTGCCATTGACATGCACGTGTTCGATGCCGCCACGCTCGAACAGGCGCTTGGCGAGTACATCGGCGGGGTCGAGATCGTTTATGGCCTTCTCGGCGCTGCTGTAGGACTTGTGACCAGTGCCGCTGAGGGGGCGGTTCGTTTCATACCGAACCGTGCCCGGAAAGGCCTCTGACTTCTTTTCGACCACTCGAACCGGCTGACCCATGCGGGCGAGCGTACTCGATTCAGACCGCGGCACGCACCAGCCACACCGCGCTGTCGAGCTCGACATGGCCGTCGTTCCATCGCTCGGCGATCGCTTCGGACAGCGCCTCCCTGGCCCTCTGTGCCAATCGGTCATCGCCGGCCACAGCCCGGCCGATTGGCCCGAAGTCCATGGCGAATTCGACCAACTCGTCGACGCTGCCGCCTCCACCGAAGTCGACGGCGACCTCGTGCTCTGTGATCTCGAGATCGGACATGCCGGCACCGATGACCGCCTGGGCGATGGCGACGTGGTCGGCCAGCGCGAATGGTCCGGGGCCCCCGCGTCCACCGCGGGGAAGCTCGACGAACTCGGCGACTGCCCGCCCCGCAAACGCGAACCACGGGTTGCGTTTGGGCTCTTGCCAACAGACAAAGCTGAGAGTGGCGCCGCGGCTGCCGGCACTGGCGATGTTGGCAAAGGCGGCCGTGGTATTGGCGAAGAACATCACGCCAAATCGCGAAATGATGCGGTCGGCCCTCAGCGAAGCGAAGTCGGTCGTTTGGGCATCGGCCTCGACGAAGGTGACCGATTGGTCGCTGCGAACCCGGCCGCGAGCCACTTCGAGCATGGGCGAGCTGACATCGACGCCGACTACACGACCCGATTTCCCAACCTTTTCGGCCGCGACGAGCGACGTCGTTCCGCAGCCGCAGCCGATATCGAGCACGGAGTGGCCTGCCGACAGGTCGGCCGCCTCGAACAACAGCCGGTCGAAGGGCTCGAGCATCTTGTCCAGCCGCTCGCGGGTGACCGACCAGTCTGCGCCGCCCGGCCCGTTCCAGTAGCCCACCTGGGCACCGTTCGGACCGGCATCGAACGCCGCCGACCCGGGGGTCACTCGATCACCAACCCATCGAGCCCGTCGGCAGGTGGCGGATACTGCGGATCGATGTCGCGCAGGGCATCGCGGACGATCTCGGCGACCGCCAACTTGCGATACCACCGGCGATTGGCAGGGATGATGTACCAGGGGGCGTCGTCGGTGGTCGTGCGCTCGATGGCGTCTTCGTAGGCCGACATGTACTGGTTCCAGCGGGCACGAACGGGAAGGTCGCCGTGATCGAACTTCCAGTTCTTCTCCGGCTCGTCCACGCGCTCCTGAAGGCGCTGACGTTGCTCGTCCTTGCTGATGTGGAGGAAGAACTTGAGGATCGTCGTCCCCTCGTCGGCCAGCATCTGCTCGAAGTTTCGGATGTGGTCGTAGCGACGCTTCCAGACCTTCTCGGGGACCAACTCGTTGACCCTCACCACCAGGACGTCTTCGTAATGGCTGCGGTTGAAGATGTGGATCTG
>JAGQSP010000193.1 GCA_020439485.1 Acidimicrobiales bacterium
CTCGTCGAAGGTGGCGACACCGTCGTTGCGGGCCAGCGCCGCCAAGACCTCCGACTGCGGGCTGGGCAACCCGGCGAGCTCTAGGCCCAGGGCATCCATGGTCGAATCAGAGAGATCGCCGGTCCAGAATTGAGATGGCGCCACGGCGCCCACCCGCTGCATGGTCTCGAGGGTGTGGATGACCAGCCACGGAGTCGTGGCTCCGCTGGCCTGCAGTGCTGCGGTTGTCGAGTCGGCGTCAACCCACGGACTGGTAGCCAGCACCAGTTCGGAAATGTCGGCGCGATCGAGGCGTCCCAGCGACAGCTGGCGACAAGCCGGCGATCCGGCGACCGAGTTGATCAGCCGGCCCGCCGCCGCGGTACTGTCGACCGCCTGCGCGCGGTATGTGACCGCGAGCGCCAGGCGTGACCCATCGAGGCTGTTCGCTATGTCGAGCAGCAGTTCGGCCGATCGGTCGTCGCAGCGGTGGCAGTCATCGATCGCCAGCACAAGCGCGTGGGTCTCGCATAGGGCGGCTAGCGCGTGGAGCAGAGCCAGCGACTGAGACGACTCGTCCCTGGTGTCACGGGTGCCGTTGCCCGCCACCGCGGGTACCAGAACGCCGAGTGCTGGTTGTAAGTGGGCGGGAACCCTGGTTCGCAGGCGCTGAAGCTCGATGGGTGTGAGGATCGACGACAGCAACGACCGCACCGTCGCCAGTTCGGCCGGATCGCCGTGTGCTCGGGCGACCCGTGCGCCGCGCACGCGGGCCGAACGGCCGAACTCGTCGAGCAGGCGAGACTTGCCGGCGCCCCACCCTCCGTCGATGGCCAGAAGGGTCGGAGCCCCGCGGGCAAAATCGGCTGCGCAGGCTGTTGCTGCCGCAATCTGCGGGCGCCTGCCGACAAGCGGAGCGTGCGCCCCGACCGGTGGCTCGCCCGCAGCGCGTTGGGTCGAGGAGCGCGACCGGATGATCTCGTCGCGAAGCGCAATCGTCTCTTCGTCTGGTTCGAGGCCGAGCTCGAGTTCCAGGATCTCCCTGCAGGCGTTCCATGCCGCGAGCGCGGCCGTCGGTCGCGAGCTGAGCATCTCGAGCCTGATCAGGCGCCGGTGCGATTCCTCCGACAACGGATCGAGGTCTACCAGACGTCGCGCCACCGGCCGGGCTGCGTCGTACAGACCTCTGGCGGTTCGCAACTCGACCAGACGGTCAAAGACCAGCCGGGCCTGGTCGCGCAGGTTTCCTCTAGGCACGGTGAGCCAGTCGTCGAACAGCCCATCGAGCAGGTCGCCGACGTACAACTCTGCGGCTTCTTCGAGCGCGCTCAGCTCGGCAGCCGAGCCCGGTTTGGCCCGCCTTGCAGCGGCGATCAATTCGCCGAACTCCGCTATGTCTGTGGTCAACCAGATCTCTTCGTCGGCGCCGTCTGGTCGGTGTGGGGTGGTGGCAAGCCCGATGAAGTGATTCGAGTTCTCTACCAGCGACGCCGCTCCCGCTTCTTCGAGGGTGTTTCGCACCCGCCACAACTCTTGGCTCAGTTGTTTGCGTCCGCGCGTCTCGTCGTGCAGGTCGGGCCACAGACCGTTGATGAGCGAGCTGCGGCTGGACGGGCCCGGGTTCAACAACAGGTAGGCGAGCAGGGCTTGGGCCCGTCGCGACGCCGGTGCGGGCACCCGTCGGCCGTCGACCTCGACGACCATGGCCCCAAGCAGCCGCACCGTCAGCCTCACCATGGGCACCAAGCTAGGGCACTACACGCCGCTACGCTGCCGTGCGTGACAGACGGATCGCACCAGCATCAACCAGACGAACAGTCGCGGCTCGAGGCCAAGGTTCTCACCGTTTCGGACGGTGTCGTACACGGGGTCCGCGAAGACAAGAGCGGCGAGGCGTTGGCGGCCGCTGTCGAGCGAGCCGGATTCACCGTTGTCGATCGCGGCGTCACCTCCGACGGCACCGACGAGGTTGCGGCCGCGCTGTCGGCCATGACCGACGGGTTCAGCGGAATCGTGGTGACCACCGGCGGAACGGGCTTCACGCCGCGAGACCTCACCCCAGAAGGCACCCGCAAGGTCATCGATCGCGAGGCGCCCGGCCTGGCCGAGGCCATGCGCTTGGTGAACCCCCTCGGACGACTCAGCAGGGGGATCGCCGGTACCGCCGGTTCGGCCATCGTGCTGAACACCCCTGGCAGCACCAAGGGCTGCGTCGAGTGTTTCGAGGCCGTGGCCGACGTATTGCCCCACGCGGTGCGTCTGCTGAACGGCGACCACTCCTCCCACTGACGGGCCCAAAGACGTGCCGGCATCCGACCGTGACCACATGCTGGCGGCTATCGCCTCAGCCGACCGGGTGCGGGGCTCGACGGCCCCGAATCCTTGGGTTGGTTGCGCCATCGTGGCCGCCGACGGCGCTCGTTTCACGGGCGCGACCGAGCCACCCCCTGGTAGACACGCCGAGGTCGTGGCTCTGGAGGCCGCCGGTGGCGCGGCCCGGGGCTCGACGGCCTATGTCACCCTCGAGCCCTGCAGCCACCACGGGCGCACCGGGCCGTGCACCGATGCCCTGATGGCCGCCGGGGTCAAGCGGGTGGTCGTCGGCACTCTCGACCCAGACGAAAAGGTCAACGGGCGCGGCGTTGCGGCACTTCGCTCGGCCGGCATCGAGGTGTCAGTCGGCACGGCCGAAGACCTGGTGCTCGACCAGTTGGGCCCCTACCTCCATCACCGAACCACCGGTCGCCCGTTCGTCACCCTGAAGCTGGCGGCTTCGATCGATGGGCGAACAGCAGCGCCTGACGGTTCGTCCCGATGGATCACCGGAGAGGCGGCCCGCACCGATGTTCACCGGATGCGCGCCCGCTGCGACGCCATATTGGTCGGCGCCGGCACCGTCAGGGTCGACGACCCCGCACTGGACGTCAGGCATGTCGAAGGCACCAACCCCCGTCGATATGTGTTGGGATCGGTGCCTTCAGATGCCCGCGTTCGACCATGCACCGAACTGTCGGGCCCCCTGCCCGAGGTGCTCGACCGTCTCGGAGCCGACGGCGTGATCGACCTGCTGGTCGAAGGGGGCGCACGAGTGGCCCACGACCTGCACTCGGCCGGCCTCGTCGATCGATACGTCGTGTACTTGGCCCCGATGCTGTTCGCGGGCGACGACGCCCACCCGATGTTCGTCGGCGCGGGCGCCTCCAACATATCCCAGGTGTGGCGGGGCCGCCTGGTCGAGGTCACGACTCTGGGCGAAGACATCAGGGTCACCCTCGAGCCGGGCCGCCGCGGCGGTGCGCGCTAGGTTGGCGTGATGGATATCGGCATCAACGGATCAGGGCTGCTGGCGCAGCCGAACCTCGACGAGATCGTCGACGACATCGTCGCCAGCGACGACGCCGGCTTCTCGACCTACTGGTTGGCTCAGACCGGCTTGATGGACGCGCTGACCACCCTGGCCTTGGCCGGACGCGACACCACCCTCATCGAGCTGGGCACAGCCGTGGTTCCCACCTGGCCCCGACATCCCCAAGCGCTGGCTGCCCAGGCGCTCACCGCCCAGGCGGCGACCGGCGGTCGCATCGTTCTGGGCATCGGGCTCGCCCATCAGCCCACGGTCGAAGGGCGTTGGAGAATGCGCTGGGAACGACCCATCCGCCAGATCCTCGACTATCTCAACGTCCTCGAGCCGCTGCTTGCCGAGGGCTCTGCCTCATACGAGGGCGACATGTGGTCCTTCGTGGGCGAGGCAGCCAGGCCCACTTCGACGCCCCCGCAGATCATGCTCGCCGCCCTGGGCGATCGCATGCTCGAAATCGCCGGGTCGCGTACTGCTGGCACCATCTTGTGGTGTGTCGGCCCGCGCACCCTCGAAACCCAGATCGTGCCCAAGATCAACGACGCTGCGGCCAAGGCCGACAGGGCCCAGCCGAGGGTCGTGTGCAGCCTTCCGGTGGCCGTCACCGACAACCCTCAGCCCACGCGCCAGTTCGTCGGCGCGATGTTGAAGGACTACGCGAGTCTGCCGTCGTACCGCGCCATGCTCGACATCGAGGGCGTACACGGGGTCGAGGAGATCAGCCTCATCGGGTCTGAGGACCATGTTCGAGAAGGGCTGGCACGCATCGCCGAATCGGGAGCAACCGACTTCACGGCAGTGGTCGTGGCATCCGACCCAGACGAGCGGGCGCGCACCATGGCGGTGTTGGGCCAGGTGCAGGCCAACCGCTAACCCAGAGGGTTGAAGCTGGTGTAGGCAGGCTCGATCGGGGCGACATTGGCGCTCATCAGCGCCGTCCACGGCTGAGCCGCGTCGCTGAGTCGCTTCAGGGCAAACCCGGCACCGGCTGCCAGCAGCAACAGCGACACGGTCTTCCAGCCGCTGGAGCCGGGCATTCCCTGCGCGTCGAACGGGATGTCGACAAACAGGTTCAGCAGCGCGTGCAGAACCACTGCGGGCCAGATGCTGCGGCACTCGAGCACGACGGCCGTCAAGCACAACGACGACACGAACCCGACCACAACGAGAGATCCGCCGCCGCCCACCGCGGCATCGATCAGCGCCGTGGCGACCGCCGCCCACAGAACGCCGTAACGATGCTTGGCCAGTGCCGACGCGATGAACACCAGCACCACGCCCCTGAACACGAACTCGGCCATCAAAGCGCCCGCTATGTTCTCGAGGCTCACCGCCAGAACCCGCAGGGGTGTATCCCACTGTGAGGCACGTATGGCGATGAGGGGCACCAGGCAGGCGACCACAACCACCACCGAACGCCGCAGCCCCTGCGGTACCCACTGCCCGCTGACGCCGGCCAGGTGTCTCCAGCCAGCCGAGGTCAACAGCGCATAGGCAACCAATGCTGTCAGCGCCGCGGCGATGGCCGCAGAGTGGAGCTCGAAATACTGGGTGTCCAGGCGGTCTTCGGCCTTGGACGTGAAGATCGAGTCGAGCCACCAGAACGCCAGCGCCAGGACGAGTCCACCAGCCACGGCCATCCACTCGAGGGGCTTCACCTGCGACAGCTCGCTCACAAACGCGGGGGCGCTGGTCTGGGCCGAAGGCGTTGAGGTCGATTCGGAGTCTGTCTCGGCTTCCACCGACTGATTCTCTAACACATCTCCGCCCCCGTCGCGCCACCTCGACGAATCAGCGGGTGTCGCAGTCGGTGAACCTTGTAGTTTTGACCACCGTGTCCGATCCTGTCGAAGATCAACCCGCACCAGAACCCTCTGCCGCCGAGGCATCTGGCCAACCACAACCCAAGAGCAAGACTGCGGGCGAGCGCCTTCCCATCAAGATGTTGGGCGACAGGCTGCTGGTTTCGTTGTCGAGCGATTCGGGCGAGCGCAGGTCGAGCGGCGGAATCCTCATCCCGGCGACGGCCCAGATGAGCAAGCGACTGGTCTGGGGTGAGGTGGTCGGCACGGGCTCCAACGTCAGGGGAGCCAAGGTCGGTGATCGGGTGCTGTTCAGCCCCGAAGACCGCTACGAGGTCGAGGTCCAGGGCGACGACTACATAATTCTCCGGGAACGAGACCTGCACGCCATAGCGGCCACCAGGGTCGAGGCCAACTCGACAGGGTTGTATCTGTGAATTCGCCGTCGATGCACAGGTACCGCACCCAGGGTGGGGTGGTGGTCGATGTCGAGACCAGCGACGTAGACCACGAGGTGGCCATCGAAGATCTCGTCGACCGTCTCGACTCCGAACGCGGCCTGCTGCTGTCGTCGAGCTACGAATACCCAGGTCGATACACCCGCTGGGACATGGGTTTCGTGCAGCCGCCGCTGGTGGTGACCGCTGCCGCCAATCGTGTCGACGTGCAGGCGCTGAACGCCCGAGGTTCGGTGTTGTTGGGCCCCATCGCCGAGACCCTCTCGGGAGTCGACGGAGTGGTCGACGTCGGCGCTGACGATCAACGGCTCTGGTGTCGTATCGAGCGGCCCACCCGTCGTTTCGACGAAAGCGAGCGCAGCCGGCAGCCGTCGTCGTTTTCGGTGGTGCGAGCCATCATCGACCTGTTCGCCAGCGACGAACCACACCTGGGGCTTTACGGAGCCTTTGGTTACGACCTGGCCTTCCAGTTCGAGCCGATCGACCTGGTGCTGCCCAGGCCAGACGACCAGCGCGACCTGGTTCTATACCTGCCAGACGACCTCGTGGTGGTCGACCACCAGCACGGCATAGCCCAGCGCCGCCGCTACGACTTCACCGTCGGGGGCCGCTCTACCGTCGGCGTCGAGCGGCGCGGCGACCTGTCGGGCTTCGAGCCGGACCTGCAGCTCGAGCCTTACCGCGATCACGAGCACGGTGGTTACGCCCAGGGCGTCAAGGTCGCCCGAGAATATTTCGCTCGCGGCGACCTGTTCGAGGTGGTCACCAGCCAGACCTTCGTCGAGAGCTGCCCCGAGCCACCGTCCGAACTGTTCCGCAGGCTCAAGGAACAGAACCCATCGCCCTATGGCTTCCTGATCAACCTGGGACAGTCAGAGTGGCTGGTCGGCGCCTCGCCCGAGATGTACGTCAGGGTCGAGGGCGACCGGGTCGAAACGTGCCCGATCTCTGGCACCATCGCCCGCGGTCGCGACCCCATCGATGATGCCTCGCAGATCCTCGCCCTGCTCAACAGCGAAAAGGACGAGTCCGAACTGACGATGTGCACCGACGTCGACCGCAACGACAAGAGCCGCATCTGTGTGCCTGGTTCTGTGCAGGTCATCGGCCGGCGCCAGATCGAGCTCTACTCACGTCTGATCCACACCGTCGATCACGTCGAGGGGCGCCTCGCCGATGGGTTCGACGCCCTCGACGCCTTCTTGACCCACACTTGGGCGGTCACCGTCACCGGCGCACCCAAGGCCAAGGCGATGATGTTTCTGGAGAACCACGAGCGCACGCCTCGCGCCTGGTACGGCGGCGCCGTGGGCAAGGTGGGTTTCGACGGGGGCCTCAACACCGGCCTGACCCTGCGGACGATACGCATCAAGGACGGCCATGCCGAGGTCAGGGTCGGTGCGACCCTGCTGTGGGACTCCGACCCCGAAGCCGAAGAGGCCGAGACCGAGCTGAAGGCGTCAGCGTTCCTCGACGCCCTGCGGCTTCCACGTTCGCGGGCCCAGGAACCGACGGTTCGAGTCGTTTCGCAGTCGCGCCGCGTTCTGCTGATCGACCATCTCGACTCGTTCGTGCACACCCTGGCCAACTACCTGCGCCAGGTCGGGGCCGACGTGACCACCCGTCGGGCGGGTTTCGACCTCGCCGAGATGGCGGCCGACGCCCCCGAGCTGGTCGTGCTCTCGCCAGGGCCCGGCCGCCCCGCCGACTTCGGGGTGGCCCAATCGGTACAGGCGGCGATCGACCTCGGGCTTGGGGTCTTTGGTGTCTGCCTGGGGCTGCAGGGCATCGTCGAACACCAGGGCGGCACCCTGGGACAGCTCGAGATTCCGATGCACGGCAAGCCTTCCGAGGTCGAGGTGCTAGGCGGGCGGCTTTTCGAGGGGCTGCCTTCCAGGTTCAGGGTGGGCCGGTACCACTCGCTGCACGCCGACACGGCAACCCTGCCCGAGTCGCTGGAGATAACCGCGATGAGCGACGACGGCGTGGTGATGGCTGTCGAGCACCGCACGCTGCCGCTGGCGGCCGTGCAGTTTCACCCAGAGTCGATCATGTCGCTCGACGATGGGGTTGGTTTGTCGCTCGTCCGCAACGCCGTCGAGAGGCTCGGCCGATGAACCTGCAACAGCAGGGTCAGCTGCCCGATCAGGGGTTCTTCTCGGTCGAACGCGACCTGATAACCGCAACCGGACCCGAGGCCGCCTCGTATCTGCACAGCCAGGTCTCCAACGACATCGCCGACATGGCCGTTGGCGAGGCCAGATGGTCGTTTGTTCTCCAACCCCAGGGCAAGGTCGACGCGTTCTTTCGCGTGGTGCGCTCGGACGACCAAGTGTTCGTGCTCGACACCGACGCCGGGTGGGGCCAGGCACTGTTGGACTCTGTGGCGCGTTTCAAGCTGCGCACCAAGGTCGACTTCGAGCTCGCCTCTTCGACGGTCATCACGGTGTTCGGGGCCGACGCCACGACCACGGCTCGGGCCCGGTTGGGTGCCGCGTGTGTCGACAGGCCGTGGTCGGGTGGGGTCGCAGTCGACATCTTCGACACCCCTGCAGATCTCGTTGGCTCGTTCGCCCTCGAGGTCGCAGCCGACGCCGCCGAGGCGCTGGGTGTGGCGCACGGCTTGCCCACCATGGGCCGCGACATTACGCAGGACACAATTCCGAACGAGACCGACCTGATCGACATCGCCGTGTCTTTCTCGAAGGGCTGCTACAGAGGGCAAGAGCTGGTCGAGCGCATCCACGCCCGTGGCGGGCGGCGACGGTTGTTGCGCCGGGTCACCTCGGTGGGACCCATGTCGGTGGGCGACGCCGTCGACTGTGCCGACGCTGATGGCCAGGTCGTCGCGGCGGGCAACCTGACTTCGGTGGCCTCCGCTGGCGACAGCTGGTTCGGGCTCGCCTACCTGACCGGCTGGGTCGAACCCGGCGCTGAAGCCACCATCCAAGGCCGGTCGACGACCGTAGCGTCGTTGTTCTAGGGCAGACCCAGGACCCTCGCCCCGTGGCCGACCGACGCACCCACTACGAGGTTCTCAAGGTCGAGCGCGACGCCACCTCCGAGCAACTGAGGGCCGCCTACCTGCGCCAGGCGCGACGCCACCACCCCGACACCGCCGGCAGCGACCTTTCGGCCATCAGCGAGGCCGAGCGCGAGATGAGGTCGATCAACGCCGCGTGGGAGGTCCTGTCAGACCCAGAGGCGCGTCGGCGGTACGACCTGACGCTGCCTGTGCCCGAGCGGCCCGGCGTGAACATGGGTGCGCCAGACGGCGATCAGGGCGGCGAACCCGAGTGGGACCACGACGCCATCGCCGACGCGCCAGGTGTGCCCATCGGCGGCGTTGCCAAGGTCTTCGTCAGGGCAGCGCCGATCGCCTTCGTGGCCGGGATGCTGCTGATCTTCGTTTCGGCGGTCATGCAGAACTCGGGCCTGTGGCGCCTCGGGCTGGCCACATTGGTGGGTTCTCTGGTGGCGTTCCTGCTGGCACCGTTCTTCGTCATGGCCTCGAGCCACGGACGCGACTGAACCACGGCCCTACAATCGCAGCGATGGCGACCTATCTGGACCGTATTCTCGAGCAGCATCGCGAGGCCGCGGCCCAAGACCGCCGCTCGACCGAGGAGTTGTTGACCTTGGCTCTCGCGGCGGCGCCCACCCGTGGGTTCGCCCAGGCACTCAGGGCAACCGGTTTGTCGGTGATCAGCGAGGTCAAGCGTCGCTCGCCGTCCAAGGGCGATCTCTTCGCCGATCTCGACCCGGCCTCATTGGCTCGCCAGTACCAAGCCGGTGGTGCGGCATGCCTGTCGGTGCTGACCGACTCCGCGAACTTCGGCGGTTCGCCCGCCGACCTGCAGGCCGCCCGCGACGCCGTCGCTCTGCCCGCCATCCGCAAGGACTTCACGGTGCATGCCCACGATGTTCTCGACGCCCGCATCATGGGTGCCGACGCGGTCCTGCTGATCGCAGCAGCCCTCGACGACGCCGAACTGGCAGACTTCCACGCCTTGGCCACCGAGGTGGGTCTCGACGCCCTCGTCGAGACCCACGACGAGGCCGAAGTCGAGCGGGCCCTGGCCGTAGGAGCAAGCCTCATCGGTGTCAACCAGCGCGATCTCGTGACCTTCCAGGTCGACCATCAGCGAGCACGACGGGTCGCCGCCTCGATCCCCAGCACGTGCGTGCGGGTGGCCGAGAGCGGCGTGCGAGGCCCGGCCGATGCAGCCAGCCTGGCCGAGGTGGGATATGACGCGGTGTTGGTGGGCGAATCGCTGGTTACCTCTGGCGACCCCGAGGCCGCCGTTGCGGCCCTGGTCGCGGCCGGCAGCTAGACGATCAGCGCGGCCTCGACCTCGGCCGCCAGCTCGGCGGGCGGACGGCGCTGGCCGCCATCGTCGAGAGGGTCGACCACTATCCACTCGCCACCCCATCGACGTTGAGCCAACCGGCGGTATCCGTCGAGGGCGTTGCCTTGCAGCGAACCGTCGGCTTCGAAGGCGTCGCCGTCGTTGCCATCGCGATTGCGGCGCTGCTCGCC
>JAGQSP010000194.1 GCA_020439485.1 Acidimicrobiales bacterium
GAACGCCTGATGACGTCGAGGATCACCTCGGTGTTGATGTAGGACTCGGCCGCGGTCTGGCCACCGAGGGCATATGCCTCATCGGCCATCCGGACGTGCAGAGATTCGCGGTCGAGGTCGCTGTAGACCGCCACGGTGGCGATTCCCATTTCGCGGCATGCACGGATGACTCGCACCGCGATCTCGCCGCGGTTGGCGATGAGGACTTTCTTGAACATGGGACCTCGCAGACTCGTTGACCGACCATATTTGCACGTTGAGCCGCCCCGACAGAACCGAGCGGTCGCGGTCTGGTGCAGCCCGGGGGGCTCCGTCGGTCGGGGTACGATCGGCATCGGAGGTGTACTTCGATGACACAGATCGAACTCCCCGAGGCTACTGCGGTCGAGGGCACTCGTTTCCGCTTGGCCGAACTCGATTCGGTGACCTCGACCAACACGATCCTGGCCGAAGCGGCTCACCGCACCGTCGACCCGTGGTACGTGCTGCGCGCAGATCACCAGAGCGCCGGCCACGGCCGTCGGGGCCGCGTCTGGGAGTCGCCTCCCGGATCGGGCATGTTGATGTCGATCCTGTTCGACTCTCGCCCGATGGAGCAGGTTCATCTCCTTTCGACAGCCGTCGGCTTCGCCACGGCCGCCGCCTGTCGCACCTTGGGCGCGGATGCTCGAATGCAGTGGCCCAACGACCTGGTCGGCCCTCACGAGGTAGATGGCCACACGGCAAAGCTCGCGGGTGTTCTGGGCGAGCTCGTCGACTCGCCCTATGGCAAGCGGGCCGTGATCGGTGTGGGTCTGAACCTGAGGCCCCAACCGGGCCTGGCCGAGGCCATAGGGCGGCCGGTGACGGTTCTGGACGACCTCATCGAACGCCGGGTGAGTGCATCCGAACTGGCCAAGCTGGTTCTGGGCAGCCTCGAGCTGGTGCTGACGGCCCTCGACGACCGAGGTCGCGGACCAAGTTGGCTGCGCGAGCAGTGTGTCGAGATCTCGGCCACCATCGGCAGCCAGATCAGCGTGACGACGCCGGCGGGGACATTCAGCGGCCGCGCGGTCGACATAGACACCATGGGCCATCTGGTTCTGGAGACCGAACACGGGCGAAGGACCTTCGAGGTCGGCGACATCGACGCGGCCGCCCAAGCCTGATCGGGTCATCGCGCAGCCGGGTGTTATCGCCGGGGAGCCTTGCTTTAGCCGGTCGGGCCTGCGGTCGACGGGTCGGGCATGGCCGAGGTCCGCGAATCAGAACACATCAGGGGCGTCTACATCGTGCGCCCGAGGATTCACCGCGACGAGCGGGGGATGCTCATCGAGACCTACAGGCGAAGCTGGATTCCTGGGGCTCGGGAGATGGTTCAGACCAATCGCGCCGACCGCAACTCTGGGTCGATCGTGGGTCTGCACTATCACCTCCATCAGGCCGACTATTGGTATGTGCCATACGGCCGCGCTCGCCTGGTCTTGCACGACCTGAGGGACGGATCGGTGACCGATGGCGAAACGCTGGAGCTGGACCTTGGCGGCGACGAGCACCTGGGGGTCTACATCCCACCTGGTGTGGCCCACGGTTTCGCGGCTCTGACAGACGTCACGATCACGTACCTGGTCGACAACTACTACAACCCGGCCGATGAGCTGGGAGTGGCCTGGGACGATCCCGACATCGACGCCAACTGGGGCTTGGCCGACCCGGTCCTGAGCGAACGCGACATGTACAACCCCCGCCGCAAGCAGATCGAAGAGATGTGGAAGCCCCACGCGGCGTTGCGCACGTGAGAGGCTCTGATCAGTGAGAGTCCTGGTTACAGGCGCGGCCGGGTTCATCGGCTCGAACTACGTCAGGTATCTGCTGGCGAACACGGACGACAAGGTGACGATCATCGATCTGTTGACCTACGCGGGCGGAATCGACACCATCGCCGATCTGGTCGAAGAGCCTCGTGTGACGTTCGTGAAGGGCGACATCGGCGACCGTCTGTTGCTGACCGAGATAATGGGCGGTCACGAAGCGGTGGTGAACTTCGCTGCCGAGTCCCACGTCGACCGCTCGATCGTCGACCCCGACGCGTTCGTGCGGACGAACTGCCTTGGCACCAACGTGCTGTGCGACGTCGCTCGCCTGGCAGGTGTCGAACGGGTCGTTCACGTCTCGACCGACGAGGTTTACGGTTCGACGGCCCAAGGCTCGTTCGTCGAGGACGATGCCCTGTCTCCCAGTTCGCCCTACAGCGCGTCGAAGGCCGGGTCTGACCTGATAGCGCTGAGCCACCACAAGACCTTCGGTCTGGACATCTCGGTGACGCGGGCCTCCAACACCTACGGACCGTTCCAGTTCCCCGAAAAGATCATCCCGCTGTTCGTTACCAACCTGTTGTCGGGCCAGCAGCTTCCGCTCTACGGAGACGGCAGCAACATCCGCGACTGGTTGCACGTGGTCGATCACTGTGCAGCGATCGACCTGGTTCTGCGTCACGGTGAGGCGGGCCAGATCTACAACGTCGGGGGCGATTGCGAACTGACCAACCTCGACCTGACGCAACTGATACTCGAACTGTGCGGCGCCGACGAGAGGTCCATACGCCGAGTCGAGGACCGACCCGGCCACGATCTCAGGTATTCGGTCGACAGCTCGAAGGTCAGAGAGCTCGGGTGGGTCCCCACCATCGACATCCGATCGGGCCTCGCGTCGACCGTCGAGTGGTACCGAAGCAACGCCTGGTGGTGGCAGCCCAGACGGGGCTGAACGCGGGGCCTCATCATCGGGCGGCCTTCGTCGTTGTAGCCTCGACGCTGACCCAAGAGGAACGCTCGTCTATCGATGTCTCAATTCCAGACCATTTGGGACAGTCGTCCCCTGGTTGCCAACTTCGCCCAGCGAGAGCTCAAGTCGCGTTATCGGCGCAGCCTGCTCGGCTGGCTGTGGTCGTTGATCAATCCGATGACCACGATCCTCATCTACACGTTGGTCTTTTCTGTGATTCTCCGGGCCGAGCCACCCCCTGCCGGTGACGGCTCCAAGACCTTCGCCCTGTACCTCTTCAGCGGTCTTGTGCCATGGACCCTGTTCGCAACCATGGTCAACGGGCCCATGGATTGGCTCAACGCGGTGGCCGAACTGTTGCGCAAGATCAGCTTTCCTGCCGACGCCGCGATATTCGGGGGTGCCGTGGCCGGCGCGGTGCAGAGCCTGATCGAGGCCGGAATCTTGCTGGTCATCATGATCGGCATCGGCAACGCATCGTGGGCCATGCTGCAGCTGCCATACGTTTTGCTGTGTTTCACGGCATTTGGTCTGGGTATCGGCTTTGTTCTCAGCATCGCCAACGCCCACTTCCGCGACGTGAAATATCTCGTCGGTGTGGCCCTGAACGTCTTGTTTTTCCTGGTGCCCATCGTCTATCCGGGCAGCATCGTTCCCGAGTCGAGGTGGGGTCTGCCGCTGCGAAACATCATCGAGATGAATCCGCTGGCACAGTTCGTGGCGGCGGTGCGTGACGCGACCTACTTCGGCCAGTTCTCGTCGCCCGCTCGGCTACTGGGTATCGGGATCGTCGGCGCGGTGGTGTTCGTCGTCGGCTGGACCTACTTCGTCAAGCGCTCGGTCGACATCGCAGAGGAGTTGTGATGTCTGAACCAGCCATCGTCGTAGACAACGTCTCGAAGCGTTTCCTGTTGCAGCAGGACAGGGCGTCGAGCCTGAAAGAGCTGTTCACCACGCGCAGGGATCGCAACCCCGAGCGCGGGTTCTGGGCGGTGCGTGACGTCAGCCTCGAGATTCCGACCGGCACCACCTTTGGGCTGATCGGCCACAACGGATCGGGCAAGTCGACGCTGCTTCGCCTCATGGCGGGCATACATCAGCCCACCAGGGGGTCAATCACTTCGCGAGGTCGTATCTCGGCTCTGCTCGAGCTGGGTTCGGGGTTCCATCCGGACCTGACCGGGCGCGAGAACATCTACCTCAACGGTGCGATGCTGGGCCTCAGCCGCAAGGACATGCACCGCAACCTCGATCGCATAGTCGAGTTCTCGGGCCTAGAGGCGTTCATCGACCAGCCGGTGAAGGTCTATTCGAGCGGCATGTACGTGCGGCTCGGGTTCGCTGTCGCGGTTCATGTCGAGCCCGAGATCCTCCTGGTCGACGAGGTCATGGCCGTGGGCGACGAGGAGTTCCAGCGTCGTTGCCTCGAGCACATGTACGGCCTGAGGCGAGACGGGGTCACCATCGTTTTCGTGTCGCACTCGCTGGGGCTGGTCGAGAGCATCTGCGAGCAGGCGGCATGGCTTGATCATGGGCGGCTCCTCGAGATGGGCCCCGCGTCGGAGGTCTGCAACTCGTATCTCGACCGGGTGAACTCCGAGGAGAATCAGCGGCGAACGGCCGAGATGATCGAGCGCGACGCCGAGCGCACGGTCGAGGTGGTCGGCGAGCACACCGGCTCGGGTGAGGTGCGCGTATTCCACATCGACTACCTGAACCCGGGCATCGAACGCATCCCCCACTTCACCACCGGTCAGCCAGGACGCATGAGGCTGTGGTACGACGCAGCCGAGACCGTCGAGTCTCCGGTGATAACCGTCGACGTGTTTCACGAGAACGGATCGCACATCTTCGGCGGGACCACACAGGGCCAAATCGATACGGGAGTCGTGGCACCCGGGCAGGGCTTCATCGACTTCGTCATGGAAGACGTGAGGCTGACCCCTGGGCACTACTTCGTGGGGGTCGAGGTGACCGACCGAGACGGTCTGCACACCCTCGACAAGTGCAAACGCCTGATCGACCTCAAAGTCGTTGGCGCGAACTCACTCCGGGGCCTGACGGTTTCGGGTGGCGAGTTCTATCCGCTCGAGGCCCACCACGTCGACAGCCTTTGACGGGTGGCTAGCCGTCGACGACGGCTCGTTGCACGGCATCTGCGAGACGCTCGCCCAACACCCGCCATGCAAACTGTTCCTCGATCATGGCCCGTGCCCGCACCGCACGATCGATGCTGGCAGCAGCATCGTGGTCTGTGGCGATGGCCGCCTCGATGGCTGCCGCGAAACCGGGCAGATCCGAGGTCGTGAACAGCTCGGAATCTGGAAGCCCGCGGGCACCGGTTGCCGTCGTCACCGTCTGCAAACCCGATGCCAGGTACTCGACCAGCTTGAGGTTGGTGCCCGACCCGGTGGCCATCGGGTTCACTCCCAGATCGGCGCTGGACAGCAGCACGCGCTTGGTTGCGTCGCCGACCAGGCCGATCTGCAGAACGTTCTCGGGCAGGCGTCTGCCTGCGAAATAGTCGACATGACTGCCGATCATCAGGAACAACACATCGGGCAACTCGGGTGCCATGGCGTGTATCTGTTCGGCGGCCTCGAGGTTTGGCGGGTGCCAACTGGCCAGGTACAGCGCTATGCGCTTGTCGGCAGCAAAGCCCGCCGACCTCAACCAGGCCGTGCGGTTGGCGATGCGCTCGACCCCTGTGGCGAACGGGATCTCGTCGACCTTCGTGCCGTTGGCTATCACAACGGTGGGGGGTAGGGCGCCGTACACCGAGCGCATTACGGCCTCGTCCTCGGTCGAACACAATGCGACCAAGACAGAACGCGAGATGGCATCGAGCTCGACCTGGCGCACCTGGGCGACGGCCGCGTCAGCGGCTGCTGAGCGTGGATAGACGGTGTCTTTCAGCCTCACCTCGACGTTGTGAGCGTCGTAGACGACAGGCACAGAGCAGCCGACGAGGTCCAGGCTTGGCGCCATGTACGGGTGCGACAAGATCACGGCGCTGGCCTGGCCAAGCAGTGTCGAGAGCTCTGCGAGATACCTGGGGGTGAGCGCTATCGCAGAGCCTCCGACGAGATCGTTGGCCGGTACGCCTATCTGGGCGGCAGCCTCGTTCTCGGCGTCGCTGTGCGCCCAAGTGCGCGCGACAGAGGTCTCGGCGAAGCCTGGTGATGTGACCACCGTGCCTTCTTGGGCCCCGGTGGGCGCCAACGACAGCAGGTGGACGTCGAAGCGGCTGGTGAGGGCGCGGTACAGGTGAAGGGCACGCAGCTGGCCCCCACCGCGCGGGTTGTGGGATACGAAGGTGCTGAGGGCCACCAGCAGCGGCTTGCCCGTGCGCGCCGGCACGTCGCGACCAGAGGCGACCTTCGAGACGCTGCGTCGGGGGCCTAGCAGCCGCGCTGACAGACGGCTCCAGGTGATGCCCGACATCTCTTGGCATCCGTTCAGCCCCATCGTTCGCGCTTGATCTGGATTGGCTGCGAGCCTCTCGAACGCCTCTGCGAGCTGATCGACTTGGGGCTCGACCACGACGCCGGTTGTTCCGTCGGAGACCAGTTCGGTCGGGCCGCCGCTGTCGGTGCAGGTGATGACCGGTGTGCCGCTGGCCAATGCCTCGAGCGCTATCAGGCCATAGTCTTCGCGATCGGGCACGAAGGGCACTGCGATGGCACCTGCGTAGAGGTCTGGGAGATCCTCGTCGGGCACGAAGCCCAGGAACTCGATGCGTGGGTCGTCTGCGGCGGCCGCTTGCAGGCGATCGCGCTCGGGACCAGAGCCTGCGATTCTCAGTGGAACGTCGACTGCCGATGCGCGGTAGGCCTCGATCACCATGTCGAGGCGCTTGGGGGCGTCGAGTCGGCTCGCGGTGAAGAAGTAGGTGCCGTCGACGGTCCGAGGCTGGGCGGGAAGGTCGGTGGGCGGGAACACCACTTCGACGTGGGCACCGGGTGGAAAGTACCCGGGACGGTCGGCGACGGTTTGGGCGATGGCCAGGTGACGGCGGGCGGCGCCCATGCCGATGCGGTCGAGCTTGTGCACCAACTTGCGCCCCAACGGGCCCGGGTGGCCGAACGCAGGGTGGTCGGCTCCGAGGCGCGCGACCGCCTCGTCATAGATCGCCCATAGCTCGCCGAGTCGACTCCTCGATGCGACCGCTCGATCGAGTCGCTCGGCCAGGTCGTCGATGCCCCACGTGGAATCGACCGAGGTTGGGAAACTGTCGGGGTAGGTGTCGTAGAGGCCGCGCAGCGTGTGGCACAGGTAGACGATCTGATTTGGATGGTCGACCATCCACGCCGGGTACTTGGCTGTGATCACCAGATCGAATCCCGACACGTCGAGGCCCGCGAAGTTGCGATATCCGGCGATCACCTCGTGCAACGTCGTTTCGGGGAATGGCAGCTTGACCAACTCGGCTTGATGGTCGGTGGCCTCGTTCAGATGGTTGACCAAGCCGGACAACAACCGCTCGAAACCGCCCCTGGTGTAGGGAACAGGTGCTGGTGCTACGACCCCGATCTTCATCAGGCGGCGCTCGCGGTCGGGCCTATGAGCGCCTTGTCGAACGTATCCAGCGCCTGCTGCCACGTATAGCGCTCGGCTGTGGCCCGCGCGGCCAGCGACATCGTCTGCAGGCGGTTGGCGTCGTTCGTGAGGAGGCGCACCGCGTTGGCGACTGCCTCGGGCTCGGGGTCGACGACAAATCCGTTGACACCATCGTCGACGAACTCGACCAGACCGCCCCCGTCGCGGCACACCACGACAGGCACCCCGAAGGCAAACGCCTCCAGAACGGTCAGTCCGTAATCCTCGTTCAGAGCCGGGGCCACCAGGCACACAGCCCGCGAATATTGCGACCGCAGGTCGTCGTCGGAGAGCCTGCCGACGATGTCGACCGGCAGCTCTGGAACGACGACCTCGACTCGCTCTGCGACCGGCGTGGCATCCCAGGCGCGCTCGGCGACGGTCACCCCGGCGGCCATCTCGGCGGCGTACCGGCGCACCGTAGGCAGCTGACCCCCTCCACCGATCAACACCGCCGGCGCATCGAAACCCTCGTGGGCCGCGGCGACGAACAATTGGGTTCGCTTGGTGAACTCGCTGCGGCTGACACAAACCACGGTGTCGCGGGTTCGGTCGGGGTCGGGCGCGACCTCAGGGCCGAACACAGGGCCGGCGAGGAACAGCGACATCCGGGAAGGATCGATGCCCGAGTAATGAATCAGGCGGTCTTCGACCGTGTGCGACGGAACCAGGAAGTGTTCCACGGTGCCGAAATGGCGGGAGTCGAGTTCGCGAACCAGCCTGCACGCCTCTTCGTGTATCTCAGGATCCTTCCCCGAAGCCTGCAGATGCGACCCGGACAGGTCGTAGAAGATTCGCTGGTGGTGATAGAAGAGCGCAACTTTCCTGGGATGGTCGACCGCCCAGCTGCCCGGCTGGGTGGTTACGACAACGTCGACGCCCGAAGCGTCGACGGCGCCGAATCGCGACACCAGAGAGCTGTAGTCGAAGAACTCGGGATGTTCGGACCGTGCCACCGGATCGCCCGAATGGTCGTCGACCGTGCCGGGCACCGTGAGCCAGACGACCGAATGGCCGTTAGCGGTCAAGTGATCGGCGAGCCTGTCGAGGACCACCTCGAAACCGCCGGTGACCCCCCAGTCGGGTTTGGCGAACCCGACGATCATGACCCGACCGGCGCCCCTGGCCTGGTGGCGATGACCGCATAGTCCTGCGGTCCGAACAGCGACCACGAGAACTCGCGCTGGAGTTCGTCCTCGAACTCGGGGACGTCTCGCGCCGGGTGCAGGAATCTGACCTCGACGTCGACGAAGCCGCAGTCGGTCAGTATGAACTGGAGCAGGTCGGGGTGCAGCGGCCGAAGGTGGGTGGGGTCCAGGTAAAAGGCGGCGGCACCGACCCTGAGGTTTGTCGGATTGGGCGTCTCGAACAGGACCGTGCCGCCTGGGGCGATCGCCAGCATGCACAGGTTGGCCAGATTGACCAACGTCTCGATAGGAAGGTGTTCGACGATGTGAAAGCCGGTCACCGCGCCGAGAGAACCCTCGGGTATCGAGGTGAGGTGTTCGAGCGCATCCTCGAGGCGGACGTCGAGCCCCCGCTCGCGACACCCTTCGACGAAATCGGAGTTGGTGTCGACGCCGTACGCCAGCACGCCCTTGGACTGGAGCAAACCCAACCATTCGCCCCGCCCGGACCCGATGTCGAGAACCGGGCCTTGCGACCCGAGAGATTCGACGACATCGGAGTATGGCTCGAGCGATGCGAGCACTTGGTCTCGGGTGCCCCGAAAGCGCGACTCGAAGCGTGCATAGAGTTCGCTCTGGCGCCATCGCGCGACCTCTTCGGCGGTGCGCCCCGGGTGACCGGCGGGCGAGCGGGTGTCGGCCAGCAGAAGGTCGAGATGTGAGCGGGTCAGTGCGGTGTCGCCGCGAAGGGTCTCGACCGTGCCGGCCACCTTGGTGAGGGCACTGCGCAGCGAGTCCAGCGACTCGCCCACTGAACTTCCGGTGGACCCATTGGCCTCGACCCGGCCGGCGATCGATTCGAGCTCGTCGGTCACCGATGCCAGCGACTTGCTCAACTCGTCGATGAGTATGTCGTGCGACGCCAGCGAGGCCCGCAGGGCCGCATTGTCCGACGGCTTGTTGTCGAGGTCGTTGATGGCACTCCAGGTCGCGGTCGAATTCGCCTCCAGCGCCGCCAGGCGCAGGTCGAAGCGGTCGATGAGGTGTCGCATGGCCGTCAGCGCGTCGGCCACTTGGCGGTTCAGCTGGTCCTGTTGGCCTACTGCGCTGCTTGCGTCGACCGCCCGCCTGATCACCTTCTTCACCCCGACCGCACGCCCGGTGGGCGCAGCGAAGCCGGCGCCGGCCAGCGCGGACGCGGCTTCGGTGGCGGTGTGCATGCGGCGGCTGTTGGCCGCCGACTCTGACTGGTTGTGGTCGGGCTGGTCGATCGCTTCCTGCATCTCGGCGATCACTCGATCGTTGCCGGCCATCTGGTCTCCACTGTCGCGGTCGTCTTGTGTGACCGCAGGCTACCGAATGGCTGCGGCAGGGTCGTGCTGTACCAGCCGCGGCGGATCGAGCCTGAGGTCGAAATGGTCGAGCCCGGCCTTCTTGAGGGCCGTGTCGAGGTCTGCAGCTTCGAGGCCTGCTGAGTTGTCGTCCAATACGGTCACCCGATATCCACGATCGGTGAACCACGCGATCAGCTCGGCTCCGGACCGGGACGAGATTCTCTCGACCAGGTCGGGTGAGTACTCGAGGAACACCACCGGCTCGAACCGGTCGATGACACCTGCTGCGCCGTCGATTGCCAAACCCTCCGCGCCTTCGATGTCGATCTTCAAGACGTCGAGGGCGTCGACGCCGGCCAAAGCGTCGTCGAGCCTGACCGACCCAACCAGGTTGCGCCTGGCCAGCACTTCAGGGCTCGACCTGGCCAGAGCCAGCCGCAGCGGGCCGTTGACGATGCCGTTGGAACCAGCGGCGGTGTCGATCACCAGCACATCGGGTCGGTCGGCCACCGCCGCGTGGTGAACCGTGACATGGTCGAATCCGTTCAGCGCCGCGCTCAGCCGAACGAGGTTCGCGTTGTTGGCCAAGGCCTCGAACGCCACCACTCGACCGGTGGGCCCGACAGCTGCTGCGGCTGTCATGGTGATGATGCCGATGTTGGCCCCGCAGTCGACGAAGGTGCCGCCGGGTTCCAGAACCGTTTGCAAGGCCTCGAGCAGATGGGGTTCATATGTGCCGCTGTCGATCAGGACCTGTCCGATGGCGCCATCGCCAGAGGGAACCAGCAGGCGGTGATCGCCGCGGTCGACCTCGATCAACTCATCTCCCGACACGCCGCCCAACAACACGCGGTAGGTGTCGCTGTTGCGGAACTCGTCGGAGTGGGCGAAATACGGCAACATCTGGCGCACAGACCACTGGCCGACGTGAGCGGAGAAGAAGTCGAGTCCTGCTGGGTCTGGCTGCCGGCCGTGGAACAGCCGATACGCCGCAACGATGTCGGCGTGGGTCATCTTGTCGTCGCTGGGTGAGGCTGCCGTCAGGTCTGGCTGTGAGGGCGCCTCGCTTCCGTTCTGCTGGGCCGAGGCGACGCTGGGCGCACCACGAACGAGGCCTCTCAGGCGGGCCCTGACGGGTTCGGGCAGCCGCTGGACCAATCGAGCCGCGGTGACCTTGGCTCGGTTGATCATGGATCGATGTTCCCTGCTCTGACGTCGGCCAAGGCCTGTGTCGCAAGCCTGGTCAGCGGCCCCGGTGCCGCGATCGCGCGCCCGTCGATGGCCGAGATGCCCTGAACATCGCGGGTAGACGAGGTGAGGAACGCTTCGGTGCATTCCTGCAGGTGTTCGAACGGGATCGCCACCTCGAGTACCTCGACCCCGCCGGCAGCGAGCCCCTCGATGACCAGGGCCCGAGTAACGCCGGCCAGACATCCCGAGTCGAGCGGGGGAGTGGCCAGCCTGCCGTCGAGTTCGACGAAGATGTTGGTTCCGGTGCCCTCACACAACTGGCCTCTGGTGTTGGACATCAGGGCTTCGGTGGCGCCCGCTTCCTTGGCCCGCGCCAGAGCGACGACGTTTTCGGCGTAGCTGGTCGACTTGACCCCGGCGAGGGCGCTTCGTTCGTTGCGCGTCCACTCGACGGTTATGACCGTGGTGGTCTCGGCCCAGCCTCTGGGTGGTGCGGCGGCCACGATCAACCTCGGGGGTCCGTCGCCGCGAGCCGAACCCATCGGCCCGCTGCCTCCGGTGACCGTCATGCGGATCACGCCGACGGCGTCGTTGGCTTCGATCACCGAATTGACGGCCAGGCGCAACAGATCGTCGTCGCGGCCGATGTCGAGGCCTATGGCCCGCGCCGAGCGTCGCAGCCGGTCGAGGTGCCGCTGCAGTGCGAACGGGCTGCCGTCGACCACACCGATCGACTCGAACACGCCATCACCCACCGTGATGCCGTGGTCGGAGAAGCCGATGTTGGCCTCTGACGCGTCGACGAGTTTGTCGTCGATCCAGATCGATTCGGTTGCCACGCCTCGAAGTTACCCCCTACGCCAAGTTGAACCGTGTGCAAAGCGTTCCCTAAGAACGGCTTGGCGACCTTTCGTTTTGGGATGGCGCTGGTACGTTCGGCTTCGTGCCCCGCCAGCGACTTCGATGGACCAGAACCCCAGCCCAACGCCTGGTGCTGGCCATCAACACCGTGTTGATCACCGTTCTGGCCCTGGGCGCGGTGACTCTTGGCTACGCAGCCCAAAAGCTGGGCGCGGTCGATCGCCTCGATGTCTCGTCGGAGTTGACCGCTGCCACCGAGACCACGATGGTGTCTGCGGGTTCGCTGACCATCCTGACTCCGGAGGCGATGTCTGGCGCCTCGACCACTACCCAGGCGCCGCGCCCCGCTGGCCCGCCCGAGAACTATCTGATCGTCGGCTCCGACAACGCCGAAGACCTCGATCCCGACGATCCGGCCCTCATCGGGCGCGAGGACGCTCTGGGCAATCACCTGGCCGACACCATCATGGTGCTTCGTCTCGAGCCGGCGACCGGGGCTGCCTACCTGCTGTCGATTCCGCGCGATCTCGAGGTCGACATCTGGGACACGCAGCGCAGGCTCAAGATCAATTCGGCATTCAACTTCAATGAGCCGTACGAGGATCAGGTCAAGCGCCTCATCAACACTGTCGAGGACAACTTCGACATCGCACTCCAGCACTATGTCGAGGTCGACCTGGCCGCTTTCCAGCGTCTGGTCGACGCAGTGGGAGGGGTCGAGGTGTGTTTCGCGGGCCCCACCACCAACCCCCGCACAGGCCTCGACATCAAGAGTGGCGGTTGGCAGCTGCTCGACGGCCGGACGGCGCTGTTCTGGGTGCGGTCGCGAAACGAACTGGTGCAGCAGCGCCTCGACGGCACGTGGGTCAGCATGAGCCCCCGAGCCGACCTCGACCGGATAGAGCGCCAGCAGGACTTTGTCAGGCAGATGGTCGACCAGGCGGTGTCCGATGTCGTGTCCGACCCCGGCCTGTTGCTCGAGGTGCTCGACATCGCGGCAGACGAGCTGGCGGTGTCCAACAGCTTCAGCATCGTCGGCGACGGCCGCGACCTGGCCACCTGGTTCCGCGATCTCGAAGACGAAGACCTGGTCACCATGACCCTCGACGTGTTCGACCTTCCCGTCGATGCCAGCCGCAACAACGAATACCGGCTGGGCCTGGTCGACAACGACAACAACCAGCGCATCCTCGACATCTTCCGCGGCATTCCCGTCGATGCCGTCGTGCCCAAGCGCGTCGAGGTGTCGATCCGTGCCGACGGACAAGACCAGGTCGCTTCGGATCTTGCAGGCCTGGGCTTCGAGATCGGCACGCAGTGGGCCGCAGCCGACGGTGTCGAAGGTGTAGCCATCAGGTACGGCATCGGGGGTACCGATGCTGCGAACCTCGTTGCCGCCTACCTGGACTTCGCAGTCGACTTCGTGGCGGACACGTCGCTGGCAGCCGACCAGGTGGTTCTCGAGTGGTCCGGCCCGGCGCCCGAGGTATTGGCCGTGCCGAGGCCCCTGACCGCTGTGGCACAACCGATACCGACGACCACCACGACTGCCGACGATTCGCAGGCCGCGACCACGACCACACCTGCGGTCTCGGAGTTTGAGTTCGACTGCGATGCGCCAAGACCTTGAACGAGGCCTGGCGAGGCCGACCGGGCGAGACGAAGCTTCCTGTTGAGGTACAGAGAATGATGAGCAAGATTGCGGTGATCGGCACCGGCTACGTGGGCCTGACCACGGGTGCCTGTTTCGCCCACATCGGACACGATGTGGTGTGCGCTGACATCGACGAGTCCAAGATCGAACGCCTGAATCGCGGCGAGATCCCGATTCTCGAGCCCGGCCTCGACGAACTCGTCCGCGATGGCATGGCCGAGGGCAGGCTTCGGTTCGTCGTGGGTGCAGCCGAGGCGGCCAAGGACTGCGAGTTCGCGTACTTGTGTGTGCCGACTCCCCAGGGCGAGGACGGCTCGGCAGACCTCAGCTACATCGAGGCCGCGGCAGCCGAGATCGCTCCGGTTCTTCCTTCAGGATCGGTGGTCGTCAACAAGTCGACGGTGCCCGTCGGCTCGACCCTGGTCGTAGAGCAGGCGCTCAAGCGCGACGACGTCACCGTGGTGTCCAACCCCGAGTTCTTGCGCGAGGGTTCGGCGGTGCACGACTTCCTCAACCCCGACCGCGTGGTTATCGGCACCGACGATCGGCCTACCGCAGTCAAGGTGGCCTCGCTGTTTCTCGGGCTGACCGCACCCGTGATCGTCACCGACCCCGCTTCGGCCGAGACCATCAAGTACGCGGCGAACTCGTTCCTCGCCACCAAGATCTCGTTCGTCAACGCCATGGCGGCCGTCTGTGAGGCCGTGGGCGCCGATATCAACGACGTAGTCCTCGGAATCGGCACCGATCCGCGGATAGGCAGCCAGTTTCTGAAGCCCGGACCCGGGTGGGGCGGATCTTGTTTCCCGAAAGACACCCGAGCCCTCGTGCACATCGCCGACCAGGCCGGCTACGACTTCGCGTTCTTGCGCGGTGTCATCGAGGCCAACAGCCAGCAGTTCTCGCGGGTTGCCGACCGGGTTGCCGAGATGGTCGGCGGTGATCTGGCCGGGAAGCGCATTGCCGCACTCGGCCTCACCTTCAAGGCGAACACCGACGACCTGCGCGATTCGCCGGCTCTCGAGGTCATCGCCAGGTTGCGCGAACGCGGAGCCGACGTCGTGGCCCACGATCCAGCCGTTCACCGGGACCTCGACGGAATACGTGTCGCCGAGTCTGCCTACGCTGCCGCCGAGGGTGCCGATGCCCTGGTTGTGCTGACCGAGTGGGACGAGTTCCGCTGGCTCGACTTCGCAAAGATTGCAGAGGTCATGACCTCGGCCAAGATCTACGACAGTCGCAACGTGCTGGATGCCGCTGCCGCTCGCAAGGCCGGGATCGAAATCAAGTCGCTCGGGCGGGCCTGAGCGGGTGAGCACCAGAGCCGCGCAGCATCTGCCCTGTCGAATCGTCGTCACCGGCGGTGCCGGGTTTCTGGGCTCTCATCTGTGTGACGCTCTGGTCGCCGACGGGCACACCGTCGTGGCCATCGACAACCTGGTCACTGGCAGCGTTGCCAACATCGAACACCTCTTCGGTCACGACCGGTTCCGATTCGTACGCCAAGACGTCACCAACTTCTTGTGGGTACCGGGCGAGGTCGACATCGTCTTGCACTTCGCTTCGCCCGCGTCGCCCATCGACTACCTGGAACTCCCGATCCAGACCCTGAAGGTCGGCAGCCTCGGCACCCACAACGCTCTGGGTCTGGCACGCGAGAAGAACGCCAGGTTCTTGCTGGCGAGCACCAGCGAGGTCTACGGCGACCCCGATGAACACCCCCAGACAGAGACGTACTGGGGCAACGTCAATCCGGTGGGGCTGCGCGGCTGCTACGACGAGGCCAAGCGGTTCGCGGAGGCGATGACGATGGCCTACCACCGCTCGCACGGGATCGATGTGCGCATAGTCCGTATCTTCAACACCTACGGGCCGCGGATGCGTCCAGACGACGGACGTGTGGTTTCGTCGTTCCTGGCCCAGGCGCTGCGGGGTGAGGCCCTGACCGTGTTCGGCGACGGATCGCAAACGCGCAGCTTCTGTTATGTGGACGACCTGATCGAGGGCATCGTCGGCGTGTTGTGGTCGAGTTATGTCGGGCCCGTGAATGTGGGCAACCCTGGCGAGTTCTCGATGCTGGAGTTGGCCGAAGTGGTCCGCGAGGTCACGTCCAGCCCGGTGCCGCTGTCGTTCAAGGAACTGCCACAGGACGACCCGACCAGACGACAACCAGACATCTCGTTGATAGGCGAGATCACGGGCTGGAAGCCGCGGGTCGACCTGCGCGACGGGATCGCCCGCACGGCCCAGTGGATGCGTGGCGAGTTGGTCTGAGCACGTGGCCTAGGAGAATTCGGCTCGAACACAGGGGCTGAACGCTCAGGGCGGCTCAGCCGTGGCAGCATCGCGGGCGTGCCGCGCCGCCGATCCAGGCTCACCAGGACATGAAGGTCACATTCGTCGCAGAACCGCTCTGGCATCGCGTTCCCGGAGGCACTGGCGTGGTGACCCTCGAACTGCTCGAGCGGCTGCGCGCCGCGTCAGAGGTCGAAGTCGACGCGGTGAGGGCCCGACAGATATCGCGCTCGGGTGCGGCCGAGGACGGCACCAAGCTGGCGGCCCGCGTCGATGCGGCGGGCATTAGACAGACCCTGTTGCCTCGCCCTGCGCTGTACGAGGCGTGGTCTCGATCGGGAAGGCCAGACGTCGCAGGCAAGGGCGCGCACCTGCTCCATTCGCCGATGCTCTTGGCCCCTACCTCGTCTCGGGTTCCGGTGGTGGTCACGCTGCACGACCTGGCGTGGGCAGAGCGGCCCGGCGACTTCCCGGCTCGGGCTCGTCGCCTGTACCAGCGCATGTTCGATCGTGTGGCGCGCGACGCATCTGTCGTCTTGTGTTCTTCGCGGACCACCCTGGCAGCGGCCGTGGCCGCCGGATTGCCCGAGGCCAAAGCGCGCCTGGTTCCGCTGGCGGCTCGTCGGCTGGACCCGACCGGCCCGGACCGGCCCGACATCGCCGAGCGTTTCGGGCTCGATACGCCGTTCTTGTTGTCGGTGGGCACCGCCGAGCCCAGGAAGAACCTGGGGCGGCTCGTCGCCGCCTACGCCAAGACCGGCCTGGCGCGTGAGGGTGTCGTGCTGGCGTTGGTAGGGCCGGTGGGCTGGCAGATGTCCATTGCCGAACTGCTCGACGACCTCGATCCCGAGGTGCGGGCCGCCGTGCGGCCACTCGGAGCCGTCACAGACGGCGAGCTGGCGGCCCTTTACGAGCAGTGCCTGGCCTTCATCTACCCCAGCCTGGCCGAGGGGTTCGGGCTGCCGGTTCTGGAAGCTCTCGGCGCCGGAGCTGCGGTGGTGACCAGCTCCGGTACCGCAACAGCCGAAGTAGCCGGCGAAGCGGGCGTGCTGGTCGACCCCGCCTCCGTCGACGACATTGCCACAGGCATCCGCAGGGTGGTCGACGACGCAGCCCTCAGGGACCATCTGCGTGACGCGGCTGCCACCCAACTCGCCGCCCATTCGTGGGATGCTCACATGGACGCCACTCTCGCCGCGTACCGCGAAGTGGCCAAGAGGTGAGCAGCCCGATGTTGAAGGTGGGAATCAACCTGACCTGGCTCCGGCCCGGTGAGGTAGGGGGAAGCGAGGAGTACCTGACGCGCCTGCTCGCCGGCCTGGTCAACCAGAACTCGATCGAGCCGACGCTCTATGTCTTGGAACCTTTCGTGCTGGCATACCCCCAGCTGGCAACGGCGTTTCGCACCGTCGAAGCACCCGTGTCGGGCGCCAACCG
>JAGQSP010000195.1:0-13441 GCA_020439485.1 Acidimicrobiales bacterium
GCGAGGTCGGCATCGCCATCGCCGTCGAGGTCGCCGGCACGCAAGAACACGGCCCGGTCGGGGCGGTCGGGATCGATGACGGTGCGCTGCCAACCGTTGGCCAGCGCGGTCGCCTCGCTGTTGATCCACACATCGAGCCTGGGGGTGTCCCAGTTGAACGGCTTCGAGACGATGTCGAGGTCGCCGTCGCCGTCGACGTCGCCGAACGACGAGGCATGGTTGTCCATACCAAACGAGATGTCTCGCGTTTCGAACGAGCCCGCGCCGTCGTTCAGGAACACGGTGAGCCTTGCGGCGTCGCCGACCTCCAGACGCATCTCACCGCTCAAGATGTCGACGTCGCCGTCGCCGTCTACATCGCCGGCGTCGAGACTGTGGCCCTGGTTCGTGACCGAACGCAGCTCGTTACGGACCCACTGCGAGCCGTCCCACTGGAACCACACCGTCGGCCCCGCTGCCTCGCCGGAGTCGAAGATCAGCTCGGCGGCATCGCCTGCGACCAGCTGGGCCATGAGCGCTCGTCCACCGACCAGATCGGCGGCGATTTCGGTGGCGGAGAAGCCGCCGGATCCGTCGTTGACCAGCAGATTGCCGCCCGCCAGAAGGTCTATGTCGCCGTCGCCGTCGACATCACCGGCATCGAGGCCCTCGCTGGCGTCGGTGCCGAAGAAGATGCTGTCGCGGTTCCATTGGCCGGCCGAAGTCGGATCGGCAGGAATCGTCGCCGCCCACAGAGTCGGGGTCTCGGACCTCTGATTCCAGAAGATCAGCTCGGCCGGGCCGTCGCCGTCGATGTCGGCGAACACCATGTCGTGGTGCTTGGGACCGCCGTTCGTCTTGATGGTGCGGCGCGTCCAGCGCTGTTCGATGTTGTCGGCTCCGGGGTTCTCCCACCACCACACATCCTGGCTGGAGAAGTCGCCGCCCATCGCCAGGTCTAGGTCGCCGTCGCCGTCGATGTCGTGTGCTGCCCCGCCGGCCTCGATGCTGAGTTCGTCTGGCTCGATCACTGCTGTGGACCAGCCAGACGGGGTCAGGCGCATCAGTTGCAGAGCGTTCTCGCCGCGCCTGCCACCAACGATGATGTCGTCGCTGCCGTCGCCATCGAAGTCGGCCACGACCAGGGCGGTCTGCTCTGGGATTGGCTGCATGGCGGGAAGCTCGCCAGTCGACGTGCCGGTGTGGAACCAGCCCCACTGGGTCGAGAACCCGACGGGAACACTGTTGCCCTCGGTGGTGGTCGTTGTGCCGGCGGTGTCGTCGGTGGTGACGGTCGTGGTCGGCGAGGCGGTGGTCGTAGACGTCGGGTCGTTTGAGACCGTTGTCGAGGTGGACGAGGCAGAACTCTGAACCTCAGAGTCAGAGTCGGTGTCTGTCAACAGACCCAGCGCCACACCGACCACCACAGCCACCGCGACAGCTGCCGGAAACCACAGCCAACGAATACTCACCCGAGAGAGTCTGCCCCAAATAGCAACCTCGGTTGGGTCACCGAAGCCGTATCTGTGTCGCCCGCGGTCACTCGACGGTGCGAATGGCAGGTCGCAGGCTGATGGTGGCAGCCGCGCACGACACGACGAAACCGGTGATCACCAGCGTGTTGGGCGGCCCGATGGTGGCGTTGAGCCAGCTGGCCAGCGCTGCGGCCAACGGCAGGCTTCCGGTCATGGTCAACATCAGCAGGCCCATCACCCGGCCCATGTACTCGCCGGGTGTGTGCTCTTGGATCAAGGTCCGCTGCATGGTGACGACGATTCCGCCGCCCAGGCCCCAGGCCAACATCGCAACCGCAGACAGTGCATAGACCTTGCTGAACCCCAGCACCACCATCATCGAGCCCGAAATGCTGGAGAACGCCAGCGCCATCCAAAGACCCCGGCGCGAGATGGTCTTGCGGCTGGCGATGAATGCCGTGGTGGCAAACATTCCCACGCCCAGGAACAGGTTCAGCAAGCTGGCGGGCCCAGCGCCCAGACCCATCTCGTCGCGAACGATGTCGGGCGTCGAGATCTGCACCAGCGCACCTGCGGTCGACATCACCAAACCGCAGGCGACGAGGCTGCGCACGGGTTCGAGCCTGCGTACCAGCCGCAGCCCATCGCGTATTGCACCGGCACGAGCAGGCGGTTGCCCGGACGCTTGGGCGATGATGACCGGTCGCATCAAGTAGGCGGCCAGCACCAGGAACACCGCCATCACGGCGAACGAGGTCTGGATGTCGAATACCTCGATCACCACACCACCGACGACGGCTCCGGCCATCAGCGAAACGTTCATCGCCATCGACCCCAGGGCCACACCGCTCATCAACAACTCGGGTTCGACCAACCTGGGAATGGCGGCCTGCAACGCCGGGCTCATCATGGCGATGGCGGCCCCGGCCAAGATCGCCACCGCAGCCGCCCACCGGGGGGTGGCGATGTCGGTGGCCACGAGGACGGCCGTGGTGATCATCACGCACGCAGCGGCCAGTGCCATGGCGATGATGAGATTGCGCTGGCTGACCCGGTCGCTGAGCGAGCCGGCCTGCAGGCTCAGCATCATGGCGGGCAACCCAAACCCCAGGATGACCAGACCGGGCGCGCCGTCCCAGTCTGTGAGCTCCTCTGTCAGCCACACGAACTGGAATCGCAGGCTGCCGCCCACGGTCATGATCAAGAAGTTGGCGGCCAGAAACCGCCGAAACAGGGGCCGCGACAGCAGTTCGCGGGCCGGGTGGCGGGCCGTTGCGGTCAGAGGAGGGCCTCGATGAGGTGGGGCCCCGGCTCTGCGTTTGCCCGGTCGAATGCAGCGACGAATTCGTCGGCTGTGGTGGCCCTGGTCGCGTCTACGCCCATTCCCTTGGCGACGGTGGCGAAGTCGATGACCGGATTGCCCAGCGACGTCAGCGAGGCCGCCTTGGGCCCCGGCTTCTCGATGCCGGCGCGCAACAACTCGACCTCGAGAATGGCGTAGCGCTGGTTGTTGCACAGAACCACGGTCACGTCGAGGTTCTCACGCGCCATCGTCCACAGTGACTGGATGGTGTACATCGACGAGCCATCGGCCTGGAAGGCGATGACACGACGGTCGGGTTGGGCACAGGCAGCTCCGACCGCCAGCGGAAGCCCGCCGCCGATTGCCCCGCCCGTGGGCGAGAAGCTGGGGTGGGTAGGGGCGCTGAGCGAATAGCGGCGAAGCCCCGCAGCCGACGTGATGCCTTCCTGGACCATCATGGCGCCGTCGGGCATGCCGGCGATGACCGCCGCGCCCAGGGTGTCGACGTTCAGCGGGCCGGTGGGCTTGTCGGGGCGGGCAGGTGTGCTGACCGGCTGGCGGGCTGCGCCGAGGGTCTGGGCGAGAGCGCCCAGCGCGGCCGCCACGTCGGCTTCGGGACCGCCCATCGAGAAGCGTCGCGAGCCTGCGGGCAGCGTTTCGCTGGGGGTATCGGGATAGCCGAAGAAGGTCACCGGTTCGGTGGTGCCAAGCATCACGGCGGTCTCGACATCGGCCAGCGCCTGCATGGCCTGTTCGGGGAAGTAAGGCACCTCGATGATTCGAGGTACTCCCTGGCCGACATCGGCGTTGGGCACCCGGTAGCTGAACAGCTGACAGCCGGTGGCGTGCGCGATGGCGGTGGCGTCGAGCGCCATGTCGGCAGTGAGCCAGGCGCCGCCCACGATCAAGGCGGTGCCGGGGCGTCGCAGAAGCTCGGCCGCCTCGGCTATGACGTCGTCGGCCACCGGGCTGAGGGCGCCGATCGTTGGCATGGTGATGTCGTCGGGAGCCTGTTCCCAGGTGACGTCGGCGGGGATGACCAGCGACGCTGGGCCCCGCTGGCCGGTGGTGGCGGCCTCGATCGCGGCGGCCGTGTCGGCGGAGATGTCGTTGGTCGACCGCACATAGCGGTGCCAACCGGCCCAGGTGGCGACCTTCTCGGTGTCTGAGGTCAAGGGAGCGTCGTAGGGGAGGTGCGACGTCGTCTGGTCACCGATCAGGTTGACCACGGGTGAGAAGCCGCGCCGGGCGTTGTGGTTGTTGGCCAGGGCGTTGGCGAACCCGGGGCCCAGGTGGAACAGGCCGAGCGCCGGCTTGCCGCTGGCACGCCAGTAGCCGTCGGCCGCTCCGGAAGCTACACCCTCGAACATCGTCAGCACAGCACGCATGCCAGGTACGCGGTCGAGGGAGGCCACCATCGCCATCTCGGTCGTGCCCGGGTTGGCAAAGCAGGTGTCGATTCCCGCCGCAAGGGCGGTCTGGAACATGATGTCGGATCCGGTCGGCATCTCCGCAGTTTGGTCTGCCAAGAGCCTGGATGGCGAATCAGCTGCTCCGCTATCGGCCCCATGCCCGCGTCCAGGTCTTAGCGACAACTGAACCTCGGTGGCTCGTCCCCCGAGCTCCGACGGCGGCAGCACACGAGATTGTCGCTAAGAGCCGGACGCAGACATACCCGAACGCACACGCACCAACCCCACCGGCAATTGCGCCGGGTGGCTCAGGACCGGGCTCTAGGTGAGACGCAGGGCCGTCCAAGCGCCAACGAGGATGGTGGCGTCTGGTTCGACGGGCACCTCGATGCCTGGGTCGAGCATCACCGGCTGGGTGCCGGGTCGTCGCAGGTAGGTGCCGTTGGTCGACTCGAGGTCGGAGATGACCCACGACCCGTCGTCGCGGCGGCGCAGCATCGCCTGACGAGCAGACACCGCAGGGTCGCCGGTGAGCGCAGCCACGTCCACCTCGGGGTATACGGCACGACTGTCGCTGCGTCGGCCTACCAACGACGCCGGCGCCAACGTGACCTGGGTGGGTTCGGGGACCGGGTCGGGCAATTCGAGCTGCCCGTCGGGGTCGATGAACGCGTGGTGCTGCGGGTCGACCGAGACTACAACCGTGGACGGTGGCGAAACGGCACCCGGCTCGGCGGCCGCGACCTCGACCTCGACCTCTGGCGCTTCGGCCGCTGTGGACGTGATGAAGTCGAAACCGCACTTCTCGCAAAACAGATGGTCGGGCTCGGGCACCGAGCCACAACCCGGACACTGCGAAGGCGTGACGCTCACGACGAAGCCCCCGGTTCGCGCCTGCGATTGACCCTGACCGTGCGTGTCGAGCGCACATCGAGCGCCATCGCATCGGCCTGCTCGACCGACCTGCGCAAACGTACGGTGCCGGTCTCGGGATCTTCGACCTCGACGACCTTGGCCAGCAGCTTGACCGTGTCGTCGTTACCTGCTTCGTGGGCCAGCTGTACCGCTCGACCCAGCCGAACCGTCGCCGTGTCGTGATCGCCCGCCTGACGGGCAGCGAGGCCCTCGGCGATGGCGTCGGCCAGCTCTGCCTGACCCGTGTAGTGGGCCACCTCGCCGTTGATGCGGGTCGACAGCACCTCGTCGTCGGTCCAGACCGCCTTCACCAGGGCAGCCGGTTGCTCTTGCCCGTCGACGACCAGCATGACCCTGGCCGCCAGGCGCTCCTGGCCGACGTTGCCGACCGGGATGTCGATACGCAGGTGATAGTCGCGCTCCTCGCCAGGACCCCACGCCCCGAGCGGATAGTCGGTGATGAGCGGGCTGACCACGTCCCCCTTGTCGGAAAGGTCCTCGAGGTTGGGCGACACCTGTTTGACGAACCCCAGCTGTGACCCCTTCGGCGACCACAGCCGCAGAGCGACCGACCCGATCTGTTTGGACATCGAAGCCATTGTGAGCGCCCTGAACTCGGCCTCGAGCTCGTCGGGTGATGGGACGATGTCGACGGTGCCGAGCAGGGCGTTGGCGACCTTGCGCAGCTCATCGACCTCCCAGTCGGTGCCGAGGCCCCGGGCATCACACTGGAACTTGCCCACCGACGCGGCGATGGCCTGGTCGAGCTGCCACGGCTTCTCGTGCTCGTTCTTTCCATCGGTCAGCAGCGTGCAGTGCGCCACACCGCCGGGCGACAAGCTGAACAGGGCCGCCGCTGCCAGCAACCACGACCCGATGGCTGTGCCGCCATCGGCACGAACCCTGGCTACCGCGTCGCAAGCCGCTTCTCTGGTGCGGTCGTCGGCCACGGCCAGGCCCTGGTAGGGGTACAACATGCGGGCCTCGTGGTTGCCCATGACCACGGCGAACTCTGTGCCGTCGGCCAACACGTTGATGGCCGCCATGGTGGCCTGGCGGGCCGCTTCGATCTTGGCGCCGTTGTCACCCATCATCGAACCGGACGTGTCGATGACGATGACCTCGACCCGGCCACCCACCGGTTGGGCGGTGGCGTTGGCGCCGCCTGCAGCGCCCAGCTCGCCCGAGGACACGGTGATGATGGCATCGACCGACGTGGCGCCCGCGGGCAAGTACTCGTTCTGGAATACCGATGCGGCGAAGTTGGTGGTCATGTGGCGTCTCCTCCGGGATTGGGCCCGAACTCGGCGATCGCAACGGTGATGTTGTCATGTCCGCCGCTGCTGTTTGCGTAATCGACCAGGGCCTGTGCCAGCTGAACCGGTTGGGGGTTGTCGGTTCGCAACCGGGCGACGGTGGCCGCCAGCGCCTGGGGTTCGTCCAGATAGCGCCACAACCCGTCGGTGCACACGATGAGCAAGCCCGGCGCCTGAGCGCGAAAGTCGACGCTGGATGGGGTGACATCGGCGGCGTCGAGGCCCAGCCAGCGGGTGATAGAACCCGACTGTTCGTCACCCGGTGGACCGTCGTACACGTGGTCAGCGGTCAGGCGCAGCGCCTCGGCACCCACCCAGTAGGCGCGGCTGTCGCCCAGCCAGCCGACCACTCCCGAAACACCGTCTGAGTCGGCACGAGCGACGGCGACCACCAGGGTGGCGGAGGGCGGAAGGTCTCCCGCCCGGGGCGGATCGGCCTGGGTGATGGCTATCACCTGGTGCTGGGCCGCCGCCGCTGCCTTGGTGAGGTCGACATCGGCGACGACCGCCACTGCACGCAAGTCGTCGGACAACGCGTCGCTGGCCGCGGTGGCCGCAGCCCTGGCCGCAGCGGCCGGCGAGTCTGTACTGCCCACCCCATCGCACACGGCTATCACCGCAGTGCCGTTTGCATCGGTGACCGAGAACGCGTCCTCGTTGCCCGCGCGCCTGGACCCCTTGTGGGTGACCGCGGCAACCCAGCCGAGATCGACCACCACGTGATCGTGCTCGCCGGGCTGTCTGGCGCCGCACGAACCGCAATAACCGTCGACGATGCCTTCGCCCGGCGCACCACAATCGGCACATGGCGGTGACGGCGCAGGCCCGTCTAGATCGGCCCCGCACGCCTCGCACCACGACGCAGCCCCAACAGCGGGCTCGCCACATGCAGGGCAGGCGTCGGCACCGGTCGAAGTGGTCAAAAGAGGGTCCTTGGTCGGATGCTGTTGGCCCTGTCGACCAACTCGATCCGCAGATCTGGATCTGAGGCCAGCCTTGCCCGTTCGCGGTAGGCGGCCTCGAGCCCTCGCTTCAGTTCGCGGCGGTCGAGGGGACGGCCGAACAGCGTGACGTTCTGGCTGCCGCGGGAAAGCGCGTCTGGATCGGTGTCGGCCAGTGCCAGGGCACGCTCGAGGATGTCTGTGGTGAGAGCTGCACGCTCTGCGGCATCGATCTGCAGACGTTCGACCGTGGCGGCGGCTCGGGCCAGCTCGGCAGGAGTCGGCGCTGTGTCGTGATCGACGGCGGCCAGCAACCTGGCGACCTCGGATTGGGCCGCGCCGTAGGCGGCCGAGCTGCGTGGAACCCGATCGAGTGCGGCGGCCCCTCCCGCCCGGTCGCCACCGGCTGCCAGGCAGCGGGCCAGGCCGAACGCGGCCGACACGTCGGTGGGGTCGACCGACACGACCCGTTCGTACAGCTGGGCGGCACGCACCACTTCGCCGGCGGCTTCAGCGGCCATGGCCACCGCCAGCTGGGGTGCCAACTCGCCGGGCACCGCTGTCCAGACGTTCGAGAACCGCTCGGCTGCCACCACCGCACGCTGCTGGGACAATTCGAACAGGCCCCTGTACCAATCGACGCGCCACTCCCAGGGGTCAGCCTCGACGATCGAATCCAGCACCGGACCGGGGTCGCGTCCGGCCTCTACCAGGGCCCGAGCTCGGCGCAGCTCGACCTCTCTGGACGAGCCCAGCTGACCGCTGGCGATGCCCTGGTCTATGAGGTCGAGCGCCTGCGAGCCCTCGACCTCGTCCATCTCGATGAGAGCCGCCGCCGACGGATCGGCCGGGTCGACCAGCGTGCGGGGCAGGGCCCTCCACTCGACATCGTGGACCACAGCGTTCGACCCCTCGTGCAACAGGGCTGGGGCGCGGTCGGGCCCGAACAGGGTGCTCGGTGTCGGCTTCGGTGACGACGTCTCGACCGCAACGATTTCCCTGAGCACGCCGATGAGCTGCTGGCTCATCTCGCCTGCGGTTTGGAATCGGTCGTCTGGATGCGGCGCTGTTGCCTTCAGCAAGAAGCGATGAAGAGACTCCCACCGGGCGAACAACGGCTCGTCTGCGGGGCCGGGCAGCGCATGCATGTAGGGCCCGCTGTGGAACACGAAGTTGAGGATCAACACGGCGAGCGTGCGGCCCACTGTGTACAGGTCTGACTGCACAGAAGGTCCGGCCGAAGCCACCTCTGGAGCTTGGAAGCCCTGGGTGCCGAATATGGCCGCATCGTGGTCGTCGGCCCGCATGACCGCACCCACATCGATGAGCTTGACACCATCGTCCACCGCCATGATGTTGGCGGGCTTGAGGTCGTTGTAAACCAGGCCGCGGTCGTGCAGGTATCCGAACGCGGGCAGGATGCCGAGGATGTAGGCGATGGCTTCGGGCACTTCCAGCGGCAGGGGAACCCCGCCGTTCGACCGCCTGCGGGCTTTCAGCTTCGAGTTCAACGACTCGCCGCCCACATACTCCATGACGATGTAGCCCGACCCGGCGTGGGTCACGAAGTTGTAGATGTTGACGATGGCGCCGTGTTCGATCTGGGCGAGGAACTGGCGCTCGGCCACTGCGGCCAGCGCCGCGTCGGGATCGGACGAATCGATCAGGCCCTTCAGCACCACCCATCGGTCTGACACGGCCTTGTCTCGACCCAGATATATCCAGCCCATGCCGCCGTGGGCGATGGGCCCCAGCACCTCGTACTGGCCGGCCACCAACTCGCCGGCGACGAGAGCCGGCGCGTTGGACGCAAAGTCGAAAGGGGCCCGACAATTGGAACAGAAACCCTTGATACGGCCCTCGCGGCCATCGCTGGACCGGCCTACCTGGCTGTCGCACGAGCGGCAGAACCGCTCGTCTTCGGGGGTTACCTCGACGACCTCGGCGATCTCATCGGGGGTCATCACCGCAGCCGCCGGATCGCCACCGGGTGTGGGGGCCACCGAGACCAGACCCACGCCGAGGCTGGTGCGAGCGCTGGTGGTGCGCGAAGACCCGGTGCGGCGCCGGCTGCCCGCAACGGTCGCCGAAACCGAAGGCGCCGATGCCAGGGCGATGGACGAGGTGGTCGAGGACGAGCCCGGCGCACCCGTGCCGCCGGCCGCGCCGCCCGATGGCACCGGCTGAGGGGCGAGCGTGCCGCAGGTGTCGCAGTAGCCGTCGTCGAGAACCGTGCCGGTGCATCCGGCGACGGTGCACCCGCCACCACCACTAACTGCGATGGGCGAAGTCGGCGACGCGGGCACGACAGACGGCGGCGCTTGCGGCGGGCTGGGGGCGCTGGAGCCCACCACAGGTCCGGGGCTGCCGCAGGTGTCGCAGTAGCCGTCGTCGAGAACTGTGCCGGTGCATCCGGCCATGGTGCATGCGGTGCTCACGTCGAGCCTCCATCCGAAGCCTTGCGCAGGCCGTCGCCGTAGCGTTCCACGAGGCTTGATGCTCGCGCCACATCTACGGGCGCGGTGAACAGTTCGTTGTGTGCCGAGTCGGCCAAGTCGGCTAGGTCTGGGTGGGTGACCGCGGCGATTCCCATCGCTCTGGCCTTGGCCCGGTATGCGGCAAGGCGGCCGCGGAGCTCGTCGCGGCGATCGAGGCCGGCGCGGTTGGCGGACAGCGCCCGTTCGAGCTGGTCGGCGACCGCCTGAGCGGTGCGATTCCAGCGGCGGAACTCGGCCAATGCCACCGGGCCCATCGTCGCGATCGAGGTGGCCTGTTCGGCCAAGCCACCCACTCCGTCGATGATCTGCGGGCCTGGTGGCTTTATCAACTCGCCGGGGGCGGCGATCTTGGCCTTGGCCTCGGAATAGGCTGCCGCGGCTTGGGCTCGCAGCAACCTCAGCGACGCCAGACGCTTGTCGATGCCCGCCAGCTCTGCGCTGAGACTGGCGGCCTCGGCCATGAGCGCGTCGACCCGATCGGCGGCGTCTTCGACGGCGGCGTCGAGGTCGCGCCCGGCGTTTGGGCCCACCGCCAAAGGGTCGGTCAGCACGATGCGGTCGAGTTCTTCGAGTGCCAGGCGAGCCGCCGCCATTTCGGCTGGTTCGCCCACGCCGGCCTCTTGAAGGTGCTGCCCCATCGACGCGAGCGAACGGCGTGCCGCATCGAGCCTGGGCAGCACCCCAGACCAGATCGAGTCGATCTCGGCCACGGCGTCTCGAAGCGGGCCATAAACCGCACCCATGCGCTCGATCAACTCTTCGACGGTTATCGACCTCGTGGTTGTCTTGGGGTCGAGCATCCCTCGTTCGCCCAGGGGCACGTCGTCGGTCGACAGCACTACCGACCGGCCGGCCAGCAGCTCGCGAAGTTGTTGGGCCCGCTCGCCCCTGGGCCGACCCTGCTGACGCAACTCTCCGGCGCGATCGACGATGTCGCCCAGCTGCGTCAACCACCGCCACAACAACGGGGCGGCCTCGAGCGCAGCTCCTACGCGGCCCACGGTGGCGGGGCCGACATCACCGTTCGACAAGATCTCGTACGCCCGATGGTTGTCTAGGTCGACCAGGTTCGCGGCGATGCGGCTGTGGGCGACGCGGTAGCGCTCGAGTAGTGCGTCCAGCTCGTCACCGTTCATGGCGCGGCCGATGTTAACCGTGATGAGTAGAGTTCGGCCTTGATGTCGTCGAAGCCGACCCTCTCGACGCCACGGCTGTTCCGGCTGTGGGCGGTGCTATGTGTGCTGGCCGCTGCAGTCGCGGGCGTGGTGGGGTTCATCGCCACCTCGAGCCTGGTGTCGTCGACCGAACGTATCCGCGACAACTCGGGCCCAGTACTGGTGGCCACCCAGGACGTCATCGCCAGCGTCGCCGAAGCCGATGCCGCGTCCACCGCCGTCTTCTTGTCCGGCCAGGACCAGGACCGCTCGCAACGCCTGCTGTACGAAGAGGCATTGGCCAGATCCATCTCGCAGGTCGAGGAGGTGGCCAGGCTGATTGGCGACGACGACACGGCCCACCTGTCGTTGAAAGACGTCGCTGCGAATCTGGTTCGATACGCAGGCCAGGTCGAGGCGGCACGAGGCGCCAACCTGAACGCCGAGGCCGGGGCCGACGATTTGTTGCGTGCCGCTCTGGCCACCGTTCGAGACGACATCTTCCCCCAGATCGATGTGGTTGCTGCCCGTGCCGACACCCAGCTGGCCGACGACGGCCGCGGACTGGTGCCCACGGTGCTGGCCGTGGTGGCGGCCGCAATGGCCGGCGTGGTCATGCTGGCGGCGAACGGCGTGGTCCGCAGGCGCACCAACCGGCTGTTGAACCCCGGCCTGGTCGTAGCCGGTCTGATGCTGTTGGTGTTTGCCCTGTGGGTTGCGGTGGCCTCGGCCAGCCGCAGCGCCGAGCTGGACAACGCCGAAACCGGAGGGTTCGACACCATCGCGGCGACTGCGCGTATCCAACAGGCCGGGTTCAGCTACAAGACCGCCGAAGCGGTGTCGATAGTCGACGGTCGCTCCGACCCAGGCCTCGACGCCCAGGCCGCCGAGGTACAGGCACTGTTGGCAGAGGCGGGGGCCTTGGCCGACTCCGACCGGGAAGACGCCGCAGTTGCCGAACTGGTGGTGCGCTGGGATCGCTACCTCGAGGTCAGCGATCGCGTCGAGCAGCTGTTGGCATCGGGCGACGCATCAGGGGCCCGTGTTGTCGCATCGGGCGAGGGCAACTCGGCGTTCAATGGGTTCAACACAGCGGTCGAGAGCGTGCTGCTGGACAACCGGACCCAATTCGCCGAAGGGGTGCAGGCCGCAACTGCAGCGCTGGGGTATCTCAGGGTCGCATCGGTGGTGCTGGCCGCAGCAGCGGCCTTGGCCGCGTGGTTCGGCTTCCAGGCCCGGATAGGTGAGTACTCGTGAAGCAGAATCTCTCAACGTCCGGCCGCCCGGTGTCGCGACGAACCTTCATCGCCACCGCGTCTGCGCTGCTGCTGGCCGCATGTGCCAACGATCGACGCACCTTCGACCTGGGCGGGCGTTCGGAGCTGTCGATCTGGAACTGGGCTGACTACGTCGACCCCACCGAAGACGGCGCGGTCGGATCGGTCGACCGGTTCGCTGCCGACACAGGCATACGCGTCTCCTACGACGATTCGTACGAAGACAACGCGGCCGCGTTCGACGACGTCATCGCCCCGGCTCTGGGCGGGGGAGGGCGGGTCGGCTACGACATCATCGTTCCGACCTACTGGTTGGCGGCGCGGATGCTGGACCGCAACTGGCTCGAGCCCATACCTCTGGAGATCGTGCCCAATCACGTCAACATCGATCCGTCGTTCCTGACGCCGTCGTGGGACAGGGGGGCTCGGTTCAACATGCCGTGGCAGGCGGGCATCACGGGCATCGCCTACAACCCAGAGCTGACCGGCGGTCGGGTGCCTACGGTTGCCGACCTGTTCACCACACGTTTCGACGCCGGCATCGGCATGGTTCGAGAAATGCGCGAGACCGTGGGCCTGGCGATGCTGGTCGACGGCAACGACCCCACCCGACCCACGCTCGACGCTGCGATGCAAGCCCTGGACCGAATCGAGGCCGCGGCGACGTCTGGGCAGGTGAACCGATTCACCAGCTTCCAGTTCGCCGACGGGTTGGCTTCGGGCGAACTGGCCGCCGCGATGGCGTGGTCTGGCGACATCGTGCAGCTTCAGCGCGAACGCCCCGACATCGAGTTCGTGATACCCGACGAGGGTGCGATTCAGTGGTTCGACACCATGGTCATTCCCAAAGGCGCAGCCAACGTGGCGGCCGCGGGCGAGTGGATGAACTTCGTGTACGACCCGGCCAACGCAGCGCAGCTGACCACCTGGGTGCAGTACATCTCGCCCGTCATCGGGGTGCGTGACGAACTGGTGGCACTGGGCGGAGAATCCGCCCAACTGGCCGACAACCCGATTCTGTTTCCCGACTCGACCACCAGGCAGCGGTTGTACACGTGGGGCTCGATGCCCGAGGTCGACGAGTTGGCGGTCGAGGAACGATTTGCGTCGATCATCGGGGAGGGCGAGTGACACCGACGGGGCCCGAGTACCGCATGCACCACTACAGCGA
>JAGQSP010000195.1:13558-15978 GCA_020439485.1 Acidimicrobiales bacterium
GGGCACGAGGCGCTGCGGATCTTCGAAGACATCCTGCATCCCAACTGCCTGTCGGTGGACTACACGAAGTACCTGTCGTTCGTGCCGGCCGCACCAACCGAGGCTGCGGTGTTGTTCGACGTTCTGGTTGGAGCAGCTTCGATCTATGGCGGCAGTTGGCTGGAGGGAGCCGGCGCGGTGCACGCCGAGAACGAGGCCCTGGGCTGGCTGATCGACCTGGCCGGCATGCCGGAGGGTTCGGGTGGCGTGTTCGTGTCGGGAGGCACCATAGGCAACCTGTCTGCGATGGTTGCGGCCAGGGGCAGGGCCGAACGCAGCGCAGGCAGTCGCCCGCAGCGGTGGGCCTTCCTGGCGTCGGCGGGCGCTCACTCGTCGGTGGTGTCGGCCGCTCAAGTGATGGACGCCGACGTCATAACCGTGCCGGTCGACGATGATTTTCGCATGACGGGCCAGGCGGTGGCCGACGCGTTGGATGCCGAGGGTCACCGTGTGGCCGGTGTGGTCGCGACAGGCGGCACCACGAACCTGGGGCGCATAGATCACCTGGCCGACATCGGCCGCGTGTGTCGCGAGCGGGGAGTGTGGTTCCACGTCGATTGTGCCTATGGCGGTGCGGCCATGGCTGCACCGTCTACCCGGCCGCTGTTCGACGGCATCGAACTGTGCGACAGCTACATCGTCGACCCCCACAAGTGGTTGTTCGCGCCCTTCGACTCGTGTGCGCTGCTGTATCGCAACCCCGACGACGCCAGGGCGGTGCACGCTCAGCACGCCGGCTATCTCGAGTTCCTCGACGCCTGGGGCGACTGGAACCCCAGCGACTTCGCCATACACCTGACCCGCCGGGTCAGGGGGCTTCCGTTCTGGTTCTCGTTGGCCACCCACGGAACCGACGCCTACGCCGAAGCGGTGCAGGTAACGCTCGACCTGGCGGCGGCCGCGGCGCAAAAGATCAGGGCCGCCGACCACCTCGAACTGGTCGTCGAGCCGTCGCTGTCGGTCGTGGTGTTCGAGCGCGTCGGTTGGGACGCGCAGCAATACCAGGACCGTTCGGTCGAGATGATGAACGCCCAGCGGGCCTTCGTGGTGCCATCACGGCACCTGGGCCGACCCGTGTATCGATTCTGCTTCGTCAACCCGCGCACCACCGAAGCCGACATCGACGACATCATCGACGCGCTGGTCTGACCATCGGGCCGGCCCCGGCTACGAGGTTCAGGCGCAGAGCCAGGCCGCGGGGTCGACGTCTGCCAACGACAGCGCCAGCAGCGTTGCGTCGGCAAAGGTCGAGCCGGCCGTAAGCCGGTTGGGTACGGCCACACACGACATACCAGCGGCCGTAGCCGCTGTGACACCGTGCTCGGAGTCTTCGACCGCCACCGCCCGGCGCGGATCGACACCCAACGCTGCTGCGCAGCGCAGGTACACATCGGGGGCCGGCTTTCCGACCTGTCCGGCCGATGTGCCCTCGATGTGGTCGAACAGGTGCAGCAACGACAGGCGTTCGAGGTGACCGACGACCCAACCGGGCGAGCTGGATGACGCCACACCCACGGGCAATCCCAGATCTCGGGCGTGGTTCACCCACTCGATGATTCCTGGCCGAACCTGCTCGGCCCCGACGTACTCGTCGCGGTAGCGACGCCGTTTATTGGTGATCTCGGCCGGGTCTGCGTCTGGCAGCTGACTCATCAGCTCGGCAAAGAAGTCGATGGGCACGGCGTCGTCGGCCAACCCGATGGTCGACTGCCAACGAACCAGGGGAATGGGCGGCAGGCCCAGCTCGTCGTGGAGCCGCTGGAAGGCCGCATAACCGGGCCACTCGGTGTCGATTATGGTGCCATCGAAGTCGAGGATGAGCGCCTGGTGGGTTGGGTGTCTAGCCATCGGGCCATCAACGTACGCCAGGCATACGGACAGCGGGGGCGAATATGGCAACCAGCGGAGTGCACCACGTCGCATACGCGACACGCGACATCGAGGCCACCAGGCACTTCTACGAAGACCTGATGGGCTTCCCGCTGGTCTACTCCGAGGTGCAACAAAGCGGCAGTGCGGGCCTGAAGCACCTGTTCTTCGATGCGGGCAACGGAGCCTGCATCGCATTCTTCGAGGTGAACGGGGTGGGCGAAACCGCTGACTATTCGACCAACGTCTCCGAGGCCGTCGGCCTGCCGTTTTGGGTCAACCACTGCGCGTTCGGGGCCACCGCTGAAAAGCAGGACCAGGTCAAGGCCGCCATGGCCGCCGAGGGCATATTGCCGGTGATGGACCTGGACCACGGCTGGTGTCACTCGGTGTACTTCCTGGACCCCAGCGGGGTGATGGTCGAGTTGTGCCGAGACACGCCCGGTTTCGAGCCCGACCGGGCTGGCGCTCTGGAAACCCTGGGCCTGGACGCCTGAGCCACAGGCGGTCGC
>JAGQSP010000195.1:16092-17588 GCA_020439485.1 Acidimicrobiales bacterium
AGGTCGAGCCCCACCGAAGACAGGATCGTCTCCCACCGATGTACCCAATCGTGGCGCAGCATCGAAAAGGCGATGTTGCGGCGCCTTGCTGCCTCGATGCGCTCGGGCTGCGCGTCGAGCTCGGCCATCAGGTCCAGCACGTCTTCGCTGTGATAGGGCAGGCGGAAGATCGAGTCCTCCCAGCCGAAGAGTTCGTCCCAGTAGGGCGTGCGAGGCGGCGTACCGATCATGACCGTGCCCGCCGCAGCACCCTCGAAGAACCGGAAGCCGATCTCTTCGGAGTCGGCCCTGGCGTCGTTGAACTTGGCGGTGTTCGCCATGAAGTAGCGGGACCTCTTGAGCAGGTTGGCCAGACCGATTCTGTGCTCTCGGGCCGAGCGCACAGAGGTTTCCCAGATCGAGTCGTAGTAGTAGAAGATCTCGCCTCGCTCGGCCGCGGTCATCAGCGCCCCGTGGGTGGGTGCCGAACGTCGCCCGATCCACGTCATGTCGATCGGGCGCTCTGCCAGCAGATCGGTAGGAGCGAACCGCAACGCATCGACGCCGGGCGGGACATATGAGGTCGGCACGCCTGTGATCTCTTCGACGATCTGCGTAGAGGCGGCACACTCGAGAAAGATGTGGTCGAAATCGCGAAGGGGACGGAACTGGCGCCAGTGCTTGCGTGCGTAGCCCGGCCAGACCTCCTCGACCAGAGCCACGGCCGCTGTGCTCCTGGAGCGCCAGGGTCCCAGGGCTTTCAGGCTGACGAGGTCCTTGCCGAACTGGAACTGGGCAAAGAACAGCGATGCTTCATCGGCCAAGTGGTGACGGCGCAGACCGAGGTTGAAATGACTCGCAGCCCTGACGTGCCGTGTCAGGTGGTCGGTCAAGTGGCCGTGGGGCGAGAACTTGGAGACCGCGCTGTGTCTGGCGGTGACGAAGGCAGCGCCCTCGATCTCGGCGATGGTGTCCTCGAACTCATAACCACAGCAACGCGCCACTTTGGGATGTAGATCGCGTTGGCTCGCGACCACAACCGACCGCAAGTCGCCGACATCCGGGGTGCCGAGAGGTTCCACCATTGACCCACTCCAAACGTGTTCGCTGACCACCCGGTGTTAACGGATGGCCGCTCAATGCGAGCCTAGCTCAACGGTTGGATGCCGAATAATCCCGGACTCTGGCGTGGGGCCGCACGCCCTGGGTCACAACAGGTCGACCGATTCGCCGCTCATCTTGTTGCGGGTGTCGAGCACGTACGCAGCCGTTGCTGCAATGTGGTCGAGATCGAACGCATCGTGATCGGTGAGCAGCACGACGGCATCGGCACTGTGCAACTCGTCGTCGTTCAGCTCGACCAACGTGATCGCGGGATCGAGTCGGTGTGCCTCGCTGAGATAAGGGTCGGCAGCTCGAACGTCGGCGCCCAGCTTCAGCAGCAGTTCGGCTACCGCGATGGCAGGTGACTCGCGAGCGTCGCTGGTGTTGGCCTTATAGGTCAGGCCGAGCAGCAG
>JAGQSP010000196.1 GCA_020439485.1 Acidimicrobiales bacterium
TGCTGGCTCAGCACGCAGATGTCTAGGGGGTCGCCGTCCCCGGTGTCGGCACTCGGTGTCAGATCGGCGACCCTCTGACCGCAGTACGTGCGCGGTATGAAGCCATACAGCGTCGGCGGCAGGGCAGACGAACCCTGGGGTCGGTCGACCCGCAGATAGCCGGTGATCTTGTCGATCTCGTACTTGACGGCATCGAACGGGGTGATCTCGATGAACGCGTCGACGACGTTAGGGGCCTTGTCCCCGATGGGGAGGCCATGCCATGGGTGGGCGCGGAAGCGGTCGAAATTTCTGATGAGCCGATGGTACGCGATGCCCCCGACCGATGGTGGTCGAGCGTCTAGCGCCCGGTCAGCTCGGTGAACTTCTCGGCGAAGGGGCCCGGACCCGCCGTCTTGACGATGTCGAAGTCGACCGAGGAACCATCGACGAAGGTGATCAGCATCTTGCCCGCCAGCTTGCCCTGGTCGACCTCGATCGATTTCACCTGATCGAGCGGGATCGACGCGTTGAGACCCTTGGGGCGACCCGACAGGGCGCTGTGGCCAAACACCAGCAGCCGCTGGGCCGACAGGCCGAGCACCGCCTTGCCGGCGGGGATGTCGAGGGTGATGCCTTCGCCAGACTTCTGATCTGAGTCCTTGATGCGCTTGCTCGCCAGCGCCTCGCCGGCGATCGCCCCGACGGCCCCTCCGATGGCACCGAAGGCAACCTGGCGGCGGATGGCGCCCGGGGGCTGGCCGAATGTGGCGGCCAGCACTTCCTCACCCGGAAGCAGGTCCTGGGTGCAATGCTTGTTGATCTTCTTCGCGAAGTCGATCATCGCCATGTGAATCTTTCCCCTGTCTCGCGCTCTGCGTCGGCCCGATCCACAATTGTCGCACGCACGATCGAGGCCGACGGTTATCGATCGGCCCACAAGTAGTCACCTGAAGCCTTACCGGTCGCCGCCGAGTTGGTCGCCGCAGACCCTTTGACGGCATGATGGCCGATGGCTCGTCGACTTCTAGAGGGTGACTCTCGCAAATGGAATTCCAGGATCTGATCTTCGACCGGCGCAGCATCCGGGGGTACAAGCCCGATCCGGTGCCGCGCCAGCTGCTGGCAGAGATCATCGAAGTGGCGGCGCAGAGCCCATCGTCGATGAACACCCAGCCCTGGTACGTACACGTCGTCACCGGCGACGTGCTCGACCAGATTCGGCGTGGCAACACCGAGCAGATGCTCGCAACGGGCAAACCCGATCGCGAGATCCGAGGCCACGGCCGCTATGAGGGCGTGCACCGCGATCGCCAGAAGCGTGTAGCCGCCCAGCTGTTCGAGGCGGCTGGCATCGGGTGGGAGAACAAGGAGCAACGCACCGACTGGACAATGCGCGGCTTCCGCCAATTCGACGCTCCGGTGTCGGTCATCGGATGTATCGATCGCGAGCTCGAAGACTCGACCGAGGCCTACTTCGATCTCGGGCAGTTCGTGCACGCGATGGTGTTGGCAGCCTGGGATCGAGGTGTGGGCTCGGTGATCAACGGCCAGGGAATCATGCAGTCTTCTGTGGTGCGTGCCCACGCCCAGATTCCCGACGACCAACTGATCGTCATCACTGTCGCGATGGGGTTCCCCGCCGAGGGTTTCGCGGCCAACGACGTGGTCTCCGAGCGTCGCTCCGTCGACGAGATTGCGTCGTTCCTGGGTTTCGACGACTGACCAGTCGCCCTGAAATTGCACACTCGCTTACGGATCCCACCAGGGTCCTGACCTAGCGTCGGTCGAACCGACGCCCGCCAAGGAGTTCTCATGGACATCATTCTCACCGGAACAGGGTCGCCGCTGCCCGACCCCAACAGGGCCGGGCCCTCGACGCTGGTCAAGGCCGGCGACACCCAGATCCTGGTCGACGCGGGCAGGGGCACAGTCATGCGCCTGGCGGGCGCCGGCACGTTGCCCGGCTTCTTGTCGGCGGTGCTGATCACGCACCTGCACAGCGACCATGTGTGTGCGTTGAACGACGTCATCACGACGCACTGGATAATGACCCAGGGCAACGTTGCCCTGCCCATCTATGGCCCGGTGGGCACGGCCGAGTTCGTCGAGCGCCAAGTGCATGCACTCGAAGCCGACATCAGCTATCGCATCGCACACCACGAAGCGCTGACCGTGGGCCCTCAGGTCGCGGTGACCGAGCTCGAGCCCGGCGATTCGTTTGTGGTTGGCGACGTGTCGGTGACCACCGCAGCGACCGAACACGCCCCCGTTCGGCCCACGATCGGCTTCCGGCTCGAGCATCAGGGCAGCACCGCAGCGCTGGTGGGCGACACCCTGCCCTGCGCCGGAGTCGACGAGCTTGCGAACGGCGCAGATGTCTATGTGCAGACGGTAATCAGGCGCGACATCGTCGAGAAGTTCCGCAACGCGATGATGCTCGACATCCTCGACTATCACTCCGGCGTGGTCGACGCAGCCGAAACCGCCGCCAGGGTCGGTGCCAAGCGCCTGGCGATGACCCACCTGGTGCCCGCGCCCACGCCCGAGCAATATCCCGAGTGGGTTGCAAGAGCGGCCGAGCACTATGACGGCCAGATCATCATCGGCGACGACCTGACGACCATCGAGGTCTGAATCGATGGCCGAGTTCAAGGGCACCATCGGTCGCACGCTCGCCGACAGCACTCCACACTTCGAAGAGCCGCCGCATCCGGGTGAACAGGCCCCCAACGTCGTCATCGTCTTGTTGGACGACACCGGCTTTGCCCAGTTCGGCTGCTATGGCTCCGACATCGATACCCCGAACGTCGATGCTCTGGCCGCCAACGGGGTGCAGTTCACCAACTTCCATGTGACGCCGCTGTGTTCGCCCACCAGGGCCGCACTGTTGACCGGTCGTTCGCAGCACGCCGTGGGCATGCGCGGCGTGTCGAACTGGCGCACAGGGTTTCCTCACCAGCTGGGCCACATCTCGAACTCGGCGGCAACCGTTGCAGAGGTGTTGAAGAGCCACGGCTACGCCACGTTCTGCACCGGCAAGTGGCACCTGGCCCCAACCGAGGACACCTCGGCGGCCGGGCCGTTCGACCAGTGGCCGCTGGCGCGCGGGTTCGATCGCTTCTATGGCTTCCTCGAGGGCGAGACCGACCAATTTCACCCCGAACTGGTCCGTGACAACACCCATATCGATGCACCGGCGACGCCCGAAGAGGGCTACCACCTGTCCGAAGACCTGGTCGATCAGCTGCTGCAGATGATCAACGACAGCAAGGGAGTCAGGCCAGACCGACCGTTCTTCGCCTACCTGCC
>JAGQSP010000197.1 GCA_020439485.1 Acidimicrobiales bacterium
ACCTACCTACTCGCATTCGCCATCGTTGCTCTGGGCACATCGGTGCAGAGTTCGGTCGGGTTCGGCGCGAACCTCATCGCAATGCCGATGATCGCCCTGTTCGCACCCGAGCTGGTGCCCGGCGCATCACTGTTCGCCATCAGCGCCATGAACGTCATGATGCTGGTCCGAGATCGAAAGGGCATCGAATTCGGGCCCGTCTCCAACGCACTGATCGGACGGGTGGGCGGAACGATCGCTGGTGCGTTGGTCATCGGTGCCCTGTCGGACCGCGGGCTTCGCATCGTCATAGCCCTGGCCGTCTTGGCCATGGTGGTGATCTCGTCGGTCACGACGGCACCCAGGCGCACCAGGCCCAACATGATCGTTGCCGGAACGGTTTCGGGCTTTGGGGCCGTCACGGCAGGTATCGGCGGGCCGCCCGTGGCGCTGATGTTTCAAAGCGCCGAAGGCAAACAGATACGTGGCTCGATGGGTGGGTTCTTCGTGGTCGGAACGGCGATGACGCTGGTGGGCCTGGCCATCGCGGGCGAGTTCGGCCTCTACGAGCTGAAGTGGGGAGCCCTTCTGGTTCCCGCTGCGGTGGTCGGCTTCGTGCTGAGCCGCTACCTGATTCCCATCGTCGATCGCGGCTACACACGTCCTGCCATCTTGTCGCTGTCGGCAGCGTCGGCAATTGTTCTGTTGGCCCGCGCCCTGCTCTAATCGGCCACATGCGAATCAAGGCAGGCCTCGACAACAGCGACCTCGCAGCCGTCCCGCGGCGCATAAAGGCCATAGAAGACAGCGGCTTCGACGGTGTGTCGGCAGCCGAGAACGCCCACGACCCGTTCCTGCCCTTGGCCATCGCTGCGGTGAATAGCACACGGGTGACCCTCGAGACCGGCGTCGCCATAGCGTTTCCCCGTAGCCCGATGATGAGCGCCCAGGCTGCCTGGGACCTTCAGGCGGCCTCGAATGGTCGTTTCGTTCTGGGGATCGGCTCGCAGATAAAGGCCCACAACGAGCGGCGCTATTCGACGCCCTGGACCGCCCCAGCTCCACGAATGCGCGAGTACATCAACTCGATCAGGGCCATCTGGCGAACCTGGCAAACCGGCGAGAAGCTCGACTTTCAGGGCGAGCACTACACCTTCACCCTGATGACACCCAACTTCTCACCAGCGCCGCTCGAGTGCGCCCCGCCGGCCATCAAGATCTCCGCAGTTGGCCCCAACATGTTGGCGCTGGCTGGCGAGGCCTGCGATGGGGTATCGCTGCACGGATTCTGCACCCGCGACTACATCGCCGAACAGATCATGCCGAATCTCGAGCGTGGAATGATGCGCACCAACCGCAACCGCGAGAGCTTCGAAGTTTCTGGCGGTGGCTTCGTGGCCACCGGGGCCACCGATGAGGACGTGGCCAAAGCCGTCGAGTGGGTGCGCTACCGGGTGGCGTTCTATGGGTCGACGCGGGCCTATTGGCCGGTCCTCGCCCAACATGGCCTCGAGGATCTGGGGCACAAACTTCTCGACATGACCAAGGCGGGCCACTGGGACCAGATCGCGGCCGAGGTCAGCGACGACGTCGTGAGGCTGTTCGCAGCGGTGGGTCGCCACGACGAGATCAAGGCTGCGATCGACGCCAGATTCGGCGGACTGGTGGATGCGGTCAACCCGACCACCCCGCCCTCTCCGGCAAGCACCCTGCCTCCTGACCTGATCGAGGACCTGAAGACGATCGGTTCGCCCTTCGAGGGTTTCGCAACCGCTGTTTGACGCCTCGGGGTCGACATCGAGATCTCGGCCCGACCTCTTGACACGTATCGAACAGATGTTCGATCATCGCGCCTGTGGGATTCAACAACCCGGGCGTTTCGTGGACCGAACTAGAGGCCAGGCTCTCTGGCAGATTTGACGGTATTCCAGACGCGGCGCGCTCGTGGGAAGGTGCCGACGGCGGCGACAGCCCGGCATGGTCTCGCAAACGCTCGGCCTTTGAAGCTCCGACCCTTGCCAGGCGGGTCTCGAAGACGCCCTATGCAGAGTTGCACTGCCATTCCAACTTCAGCTTCCTCGACGGGGCATCACATCCAGAAGAGCTGGTCACCGAAGCGGCCAGGCTCGATCTGAAGGCCTTGGCGATCACCGATCACGACGGCTTCTATGGGGTGGTTCGCTTCGCCGAAGCGGCCCGAGAGGTCGCAATGCCCACCGTATTTGGCTGTGAACTCACCCTCGGCGCTACCAAACCCCACAACGGGGTACCCGACCCCCACGGTGACCATCAGATCATCCTGGCCAGAGATCCCAAGGGCTACGCGGCGCTTGGCACATTGATCTCCAAGGCCCAGATGGCGGGCGAGAAGGGTGCACCTCGCTGCTCTATGGCAGATATCGCCCAGGCCGCGTCTTCGGGCGCAGCCGATCACTGGGTGTTGTTGACCGGTGGGCGTAAGGGGCGCGTGCCCCGGGCCCTGGTCGAACGTGGGCCGTCGGCTGCCGGTGTCGAGCTTCAACGCCTGGTCGATCTGGTCGGCAGGCGCAACGTCTATGTCGAGTTGTGGGACCACGGTGATCCACTGGATGGGGCGCGCAACGACGCCTTGGCCCGTCTGGCGGCCAGATATGGCACGGGCCTGCTTGCCACCAACAACGTTCACTACGCAACCCCGTCGCGCCGCCGGTTGGCCACCGCCCTGGCTGCGGTCAGGGCCAGGCGCAGCCTCGAAGACCTCGACGGTTGGTTGCCGCCGGCCGCCACCGCACACTTGCGCTCCGGCGACGAGCAGGCCAGGCGGTTCGTTCGCTATCCGGGTGTGGTCGAAGCTGCGGCAGAGCTGGCGGCCGAATGTGCCTTCGATCTGAAGTTGGTGGCACCCAACCTGCCACCATTCCCATGTCCGCCCGGTCATGACGAGATGAGCTGGCTGCGAGAGATCGTGCGTCGGGGTGCTCTGCAGCGCTACGGGCCACCCGAACGCGAATGGGTGCCGGGTGCCTGGGCCCAGGTCGAACGAGAGCTGGATCTCATCGAACACCTCGGATTTCCCGGCTATTTCCTGGTGGTCTGGGACATCGTCGAGTTCTGCCGGCTGAACGACATTTACTGCCAGGGGAGGGGTTCGGCGGCCAATTCGGCTGTTTGTTATGTGCTCGGTGTCACCAAGGCCGATGCCGTCAGCCTGGGCCTGCTGTTCGAACGCTTCTTGTCGCCCGAGCGCGACGGCCCACCCGACATCGACATCGATATCGAGAGCGGCCGGCGCGAGGAGGTGATCCAGTACGTCTATCAAAAGCACGGCCGGGCCCACGCGGCCCAGGTGGCCAACGTCATCACCTACAGAGCCAAGTCTTCGGTGCGCGACATGGCCAAGGCTCTCGGTTATGCAACCGGTCAACAAGACGCCTTCGCAAAACAACTCGACCGGTGGGGTGGGCTCTCGAAGCTGCTCGAGGGTGAGGCCGAGCAGAACATCGCCGCCGATCTGGACATTCCCCGTGAGGTGCTAGAGCTAGCGGCCCAGGTCGAGAACTTTCCGCGCCACCTCGGAATCCACTCGGGGGGCATGGTCATGTGCGACCGTCCAGTAGTGGAGGTCTGCCCCGTCGAATGGGGCCGCATGGCCAACCGAAGCGTTCTGCAGTGGGACAAAGACGACTGTGCAGCCGCAGGGCTGGTCAAGTTCGACCTGCTGGGTCTGGGCATGCTGACCGCGCTTCATCTGTCGGTCGACCTGATCGCCGCACACCATGACGTGAACGTCGACATCGCGGCTCTCCCACAAGAACCAGAGGTCTACGACATGTTGTGTGAGGCCGATTCGGTCGGGGTGTTCCAGGTCGAGTCTCGGGCCCAGATGGCCACCCTGCCCCGTTTGAAGCCGCGCAATTTCTACGACCTGGTGGTCGAGGTGGCCCTGATCCGCCCGGGCCCGATCCAGGGAGGGTCTGTTCACCCATACATCAGACGGCGCAACGGCAAAGAGCCCGTCACCTATCTGCATCCGCTGCTCGAGAACGCGCTTCAAAAGACCCTGGGCATCCCCTTGTTCCAAGAGCAGCTGATGCAGATGGCCATCGACGTGGCCGGATTCACCCCGGCCGAGTCAGACGAACTTCGCCAGGCGATGGGTTCGAAGCGCTCACAGGAACGGATGGCCAAACTCAAGCAGCGGCTTTATGACGGAATGGCCGAACGGGGCGTAACCGGGGCCATCGCGGATGAGATCTTCGACAAGATGGCTGCGTTCTCGAACTATGGCTTCCCCGAGAGCCACTCGGTTTCGTTCGCCTACTTGGTCTATGCCTCCAGCTGGATCAAGCTCCACTATCCGGCTGCGTTTTGTGCCGGCCTGCTGAATGCCCAGCCGATGGGCTTCTATTCGCCCCAGTCGCTGGTGCTGGATGCCCGGCGCCACGGTGTGGTGGTGCACACCCCAGACCTCAACGCTTCGGCCGATGTGGCAATCCTCGAACCGTGCGACGAGTCGGCCGGAGGTGTAGCCGTGAGGTTGGGGCTTTCGTCTGTGCGCGGTGTCGGCGATGAGCTTGCCCTGGAGATCGCATCCAACGGGCCATACGAAACGATGGAGCAGCTCATACGCCGAACCGACGTGAACCTGACCCAAGTCGAGGCGCTGGCCACGGCTGGGGCGTTCGGCTGCTTTGGGCTGGATCGACGGTCGGCCCTATGGCAGGCGGGGTCGGTGATCCAGTCGCGGGCCGATCGTCTGCCCGGAATCGTCACTGGAGCCCATGCACCACAGCTGCCTGGAATGAGCGAACGCGAGGAGGCGGTGGCAGATCTCTGGGCGACCGGAGTGGCCCCAGACGGGCACCCCACCATCTTCTTGCGGAGCGATCTCGAGAAGATGGGCGCCACCACAGCGGCGGGGCTGAAGAAGCTCGAAAGTGGCACAAGGGTGTGGGTCGGTGGAGTCGTGACCCACAGGCAAAGGCCGGCGACGGCGGGCGGAACCCTGTTCATAAACCTCGAGGACGAGACCGGCCTGATCAACGTCGTTTGCAGCAGAGGGTGCTGGATCAGGCACCGTCAAGTGGCCAGGAGTGAACCGGCCCTGTTGATTCGAGGCCGCCTCGAAGCATCGGAGGGTGTTTACAACGTGATCGCCGAGAAGATCGAGCCCCTCTTGGTTGCAGCAGCAGTACCGTCTCGCGATTTTCGCTGAGCGTCGGAGTCCGCAGCCAAAACAGTGCGGTCAAAACAGAGAGGAGCTCCGGTGGTCACACCGGAGCTCCTCGACCGTCAGCGGGCGGGTGACGGCCGACCCTACGTGGCGGGCAGGAGGAGGGAGACCCGCCCGCCACGTCGATCTGTCAACGAACCCGAACCGGGATGGGGCGAAGCTGTTGCTCGAGGATCGCAGCTTCGAGTTCCAGCTCTGCGGCCCTGCGTCTGAGGGCGGCGGCCAGCGGCTGCAACTTGTTGTTGGCCTCACGGCGTAGATGCCTGGCTCGCCTGCGGAGTCGAATCATCAGTTGGCGGTTGTTGGTTTCCCCCGTCATCTCTTTCGCTTCTCCTCTGGCCCCACCGTTGGGGCCGGTTACCAATCTTCAACTACTCGTGCGCTGAAAACGTTCCCGGATCTCGCCGAAATCGCGGCTGGAGCCGCCGGTAACGCGGCACTACCTTCGTCACGTGCGATCAAAGGCCGCGGCAGCGGCATTCAACGCAATGGTTCTGGGCCTTTTGACGGTTTCGTCCGTCGTGGGTGCTTCGTCGGCAGCGGCACAAGAGGGGCCCGAGACATACGAGGGGCCGGCTTTCGAAGACCAGTTCGTCCTGGAAGGCGTTGGCCCGGGCAACTGTTGGCCACTGCAAGCCGTGGCCGGAACCACCGTCGACTGCCGCTTTCCCTTGATCGGCCGGGTCCAGGAGCCCGCCTTGTGGCAGGGCGCCGTGACGGTCAGGCAGTCAACCGACTGGGACGGAGCCGAGCCGCGGCCTTGCCGATTCGACGATGACGAGTTGTGGTGTCCAAACGTCGGCGTGAACTTCGAGTTCGGCCCCGTCGAGGTTTCGCTGGAACTCGAAGGTCAGACCCGAACGCTCGCCTCCTACGAAGTGGTCGAGCCATGGACGTTCGACTATTCGATGAGCCTGGTCGGCGGCGAGGAGCCCATCGCCTTCGAAGGTCGACCGTTGATCGTTTCGTCGTGGCGCAACGACCTCGAGTCGCAAGAGTCTTCGTATGTGATGGTCAGGCGGCGGCTGAATGTGAGCCGAGACGATCCGTTCGAGACGGTGATGATCGAGCCGCTGCAGACACCAGAGCCGGGGTCGTACGAAGGCGTCGAAACCCAGATCGACATCGACCTCGACCCGGGCCGCTATGCGGCGGTGTTGTGTGTCGGCCCGTCGCAGGCCGAGTGCTCGATGGTGCCGGGGACGTACTCGTTTCAGGTGATCGACCCGACCTTGCATGAACTCGTCGACCAGCACAATCGGCCTGATGCGGCCAGGATCAACCTTGTCTTCGTCGGGTCGAACCTTCCCGCCGGAGTTGCGCTGCCAACAATCGCCCGCCAGATGCTGACCATCGGCGGCCCGGCTGTGGTCGACTTCGAAGGCAACGTGTCAGAGGTTTCTGACACGACCAGCGCCGACGAAGTGGCCCATATCGGATTCGGGCCCTTCGCCATAGAGCCCCTACGGTCGGAGGTGGACAGGTTCAACCTCTGGTACCTCGATGGCGATCTGGTCGACCAGCGCGCCCTGTTCCACAACGCCGATCCGGAATTCGCCCGAGATGGCGAACTCGCCGGTTTCGATCTGCCCAACACGTCGATTGTCACGTTGCACCACAGTCATGGAACGTTCTCGCGTTCGGAAGCGTGGTGGACCAGCTTCCGGGGCAGAACCGATGTACCACAGCGCGACGAGATGGAATTCGGCGGGGCATATGTGTCCATCGATGCTCGCAACCCGCTTTGGTCTGCGACCACCCTGGCTCACGAGCTGGGTCACTCGTTGTTCGATCTGCGCGACGAATACACCGAGTTCGGGCGATCGACACAGTTCGGATACCCCAACTGCGCCGAAAGCGCCGAACAGGCTGATGAGTGGTGGGGCCCGCTAGAGGGTCAGGTCGACCCGTTCGTTCACGAGTACGCACAACTGCTGGATCGGTTCGATTTCTGGCTGCCAGACACCCTGATCGACGACGTGACCGTGGGCCTGATCGAGGGAGGCTGCTACGGATCGGGAGCCACGGCGTACCGTCCCACAGCCGACAGCCTGATGAACAACGAGATACCGGTGTTCGGGGCAGTGAACCGAGCGCGGGTCGAGGCCCTGCTCGACAGGTTCGAGTCGCGAGTCGATCTGGCCCGCATGGAAGATCTGAACCTGCGCTGCTTCCCGGCGACACGTGCCGAACCGGGTGCAGCTGTGCGCTGCAGCGGTGAGCTGGCCCGGTTCGTCGACGCTGCGGCCGGTTCGATCGAGCTGAGTATGGCCGGACAGGTCGTAGCCTGTTCGATCGACCGAGTCGACGACACGGGAGTGCGCGGAGTGTCTTGCCCAGAACTGATCGCTACGGGATTCGCCCCGTGGACCGTGGTTGTTTCGATCGATGACGGGCTGGGCCAGGTGGTGGCCCGCATCGAAGACGCAACTCCCGAACAATCCCAACCCGAGTCGCCGGTTGCCGACACGACCGCGACGTCCGAGATCGCCGTAGGCGAGGGCGAAGCCGACAATCCGGTCGCGGGCGGTGGAACCTACGACGGTGATGTGGTGTTGATTTCGGGCATCTTCGCGCTGGTGGTCATAGGCATCGGCGGGTGGCTGTTCTCGCGCTCGAACAAGCGGGCTCGCGAACGGTCAGAACGCGAGCGGACACAGCCTTCGGGCGACGGTGAGGCCTAGGCCATTGGACGGCCGAAGGGTTTGTCGGTCCACGACGAGATGAAGGCTTCGGCCAGTTCGCACGCAGCGACGTAGGGGCCGGCCGGGCTCTCGAGGGTGGCCTCCAGCACGCTCGACAGACGCTGTTGTGCGGCCGAGTGCAGTTGTGCGGCGTCGGCCTGGGAGGTGGCCGTGTCCAGCAGGCGACGGCCGAGCGAGGTGACGAAGGCAGGAACTATTCGGCCCCCGGACCGGCGCGACGTAGCGATCGCCTTGGTTACCACCGGCGACACGCCGTAACACACCACCGGTGTGTCGCCAAGAACGGCTGCGCCTTGGTCGGTCATGGCGCCTACCTTCGATCCGGCGATGACCAGGTCGACGCCTTCGCCCTTCCAGATCGTCCAGGCAGGCTTTGCGTCCCCGTGCGAGGCGATGGCCTGCTCGTCGCCGGCCAGACGATCGGCCAGGGCAGACGGAGGGATGTCACCCGACACAGCAGTCTTGCCATCCGAGACCCGAGCGATTCGGGCGCCTGCGGTAGCCAGGCCCGCTGCAGCCAGGGCGGTGACCGAGTCGACGCCGTCGATCGCTATGGCCTTGCCGGACAGGTCGCCCAGAAGGGCAGCGGCGACCTGGACTATTCCGGCCGCTTCTAGGTCGTCTCCGATCTTCGCCCGGTCGACAGGTCGGGGGTCGTTGGCGGCAAGCTCGTTGAGGGTAGCCCTGGGCATGCGCAGGCCCTGGTCGAACATCAGCTTGTGAGCGCCGAGTTCGTCGGCCAGTTCGCCGGCCACGGCGCCGACCGTCGCTTCTCGCTCTTCTGGTGACACCTTCAGCCCGAGCGTCGCTCCACCCCACTTCGATTCGACGATGCCGAATCCGTAGGTGATCTCGCGCACATAGTCGATGGCGTTGGAAGGTATGAGCTTGTCGCCGAGTCGGGCGGGGCCGACAGAACTCTCGGCGTCGGGGAGGTCGACGATGAGAAATCCTTTGGCAGAAGTCAGGGTGCGTGTGTCCACACCGCAATCTTGTCAGCTGGCGACGGCACCTTCCCACACCAGCCTCGTCTGGTCGACGATGTCGGCGCCCGGGCCGCCTTCTGACGGGGCTTCTCGGTGCGACTCGACCCCTACCAGCCGGTCGACAGTGGCGTTCGCCGAGTCGACAAGCGCCCTCAGGTCGTATCCGCCCTCGACGAACATCACGGTCTGCCGGCCGTCGGACATCTGCAGTACACGGTCTGTGAACGTGGCGAAGTCGCCGGCGGTGAGATCGACGTTGGCGAGTGGGTCGGATCGATGGGCGTCATATCCGGCGGATACGAGAATCCAGTCGGGTCCGAACCAGTCGACGGCGTCGGCGACTAGGGTGTCGAACGCGTGGCGATAGACATCGCCTGTCGCGTGGGCGGGCATGGCTACGTTGATCGTGGTTCCCGGAGCTTGCGGTCCGCCCAGCTCGTGCAGCCAACCGCTGCCCGGATAGATGCCGGCCTCGTGCAGCGACACGAACAACACGTCGGGATCGTTCCAGAAGATGTCCTGGGTGCCGTTGCCGTGATGAACGTCCCAATCGATGATCGCGACCCGCTGGCCTTGCTTGCGTAGGTAGGCGGCGGTGACGGCGATGTTGTTGAAGAGGCAAAAGCCCATGGCCTGAACGGCTGTTGCGTGGTGGCCGGGCGGGCGCACCACGATGTATGCGTTGCGTGCGGTACCTCTGTCGATGGCCTCCACCGCCGTGATACCTGCACCTGCGGCGCCGAGGGCGGCCTCGAGTGAATGAGCAGACATCAGCGTGTCTGCGTCGATTGGGCCTCCGCCCTCTCGGTTCAGCTCGTTCAACCGCTCGATCAGACGCGGCGAGTGGACCCTGACCAGATCCTCGGTGCCGGCCTCGTTGGCGGTCAGCTGAACCGTGTGAGCCGAATGCTCTGGTGCCGTTCCCAGGCCGGCCAGGGCCTGGATGCGGCGAACCGACTCGGGGTGCCAGTCGCCGGTGTCGTGCTGTATCGAGAGTGGATGCGTGACGATGGCCAGATCGGCTGTCATGTGACCATCATGCACCCATCAGGGGTAATAGGCGAACAGCTCGGTGACCGCGATCGCCCTGGCTTCGAGCTCTTGCAACGTCTGGTAGCCGTCTCCGCCTGGCTCGATGTCGAGCGAATCTCGGCCCAGCGCCAGAAGCTTGAACAAGTAGAGGTGAGGGTCGTCGCCGTCTGGCGGGGCGGGCCCCGCATAACCGATCTCGCCGAAATCGTTCAGCGCTTGCCTAGCATCGGCAGGCACCTGGCCGGTGTCGAGGCCGGCGGCGAGGGGGTCTAGTCCCCAGATGGCCCAATGCACGAAGCCGCTGGCGTTGGGGTCTGTCACCACCAGTGCCAGCTCGACGGCTTCTGGTGGAGCCCCCGTCCACGCCAGGGGTGGTGACAGGTCGTCGCCGTCTCTCCTGGTGTAGACGGGCGGTATCTGACCGCCGGGTTCGAACGCATAGCTGGCCAGGGCGAATCCCGAGTCGGGTTCGAACACGGCGGGGGGCTCGGTATCGAGAACGATTGGCCGTGCGGTTGCGCCTCCGGTTCCGGGCTCTCTCAATGGGTTTCCGTCGGAGCACCCCACCAGGACAGCCAGCGAGAATCCGACCAATGCGATCGTTTTGAGCACGGTTGTGAGTGTGGCATGGCCACCATGGGCCATGCTTGTCGCGTGACCAGGCGGCCCCGATCGATGCGCAGCCGTCTCCCTGCCGTTTGGCATGTCCTGGGAGCCGACACGACCGCGGTCGCGCAGAGCCTGAGCGCCCTGACCATCTCGTCGGTTACCGCCGTCGGGGCCGGTCTGGCGTTGTCTGCAATGACCGGCACCCTCGCCGAGATACCTGGCCTGTTGGTGCTGGTGCCCGCGGCCATCGGCATGCGAGGCAACATCTTCGGCGCCCTCGGAAGTCGGCTGGCGACAGCCATTCACACCGGCTCGTTCGCCATTTCGCGCCGTGTCGACACGGTGGTCGGACAGAACGTTGTGGGCGCCCTGCTGCTGTCCGGGTCGATAGCCATAGTGCTGGCCGGGCTGGCGAGGGTTGCCGCGGCAGCGTTCGGTTTGGCCTCGGCACCGGTGGCCGACCTGGTGGTCGTGTCGTTCGTGGGGGCGTCGCTGTCTTCGCTGGTGGTCTTGGTGTTCACGCTGGCGCTTGCCAGCGCATCCGTCTCGCGCAACTGGGATCTCGACAACGTCAACGCGCCGCTGGTGTCGGCGGTCGGCGACGTCGTGACGTTGCCGGCCCTGTTCGTCGGCGCCCAACTCGTAGGAATCGAGCTCTTCACGCCCGGGTTCGCTGTGGTGGCTCTGGTCGCCAGTGCAGCCGCGTTCGTCCTGGTCGTTCGATCTCAGCTGGCGCTGCTGGCCGAGATCGTCCGCGAATCGTTGCCGGTCCTGGTGCTAGCAGGCGTGTTGGTGACCATCGCTGGGGTGGCGATCGAGCACCGCTTCGAGGCCTTCGAAGAGCAGCCCGCGCTGTTGATACTGGTTCCGGCCGCCCTCAGCGGCGCAGGCGCCATAGGCGGCATCCTGGCCAGCCAGCTCTCGAGCAAGCTCCACCTGGGCGTCATCGACACCGCTCGGTTCCCGCAGCCCGCCGCACGCCGCGACATAGCGGTGGCCGGCGCTATCGCGGTGCCCGTGTTCGTGCTCAACGGGGTGCTGGCCGAGGTGGCGTCGATTCTGGGCAACCGGCCCGGCCCCGGCCTTGTGGACATGGTGGCCATCTCGTTGACCGGCGGCCTGCTGGCCACGTGCGCCGTGGTGATAATCGCGTACTACGGCGCCGTTGCCGCGGTTCGTTTCGGGGTCGACCCAGACACCTACGGAATTCCCATAGTCACCAGCGTCGTCGACCTCGTGGGCGCGTGGGCGCTGGTGTTCGCGATTGCGACATGGGGCGCGGGATGAGCGCTCGTCTAGTCTCAAGAAACCGAGAAATGCGTCGAACCAATGGATGACAAACCGAGAAACGTCAAGACGCTCTTGGCCGAGGCCAAGGACACCTCAGAGCTGATGGTCGACCTGGCCTATGCGGCGGTCTACTTCGGCGACGATGGCATGGCTGACGCTGTCGACGATCTCGAGGAGACCATGTCCGAGATCGTGGCCGAGATGAGGGCCATCGCCCTGGTCGCCGTGCGCAACCGCCGTGAGGCCGAAGCGATGACTTCGGTGCTTCACATCGTTGCCGCCATAGAACGCATCGCCAACGACGCGGTCGACATCAGCCGCATCGTCACCCGCAACCTGGGCATCCCCGCCGTTCTGATAGCCGATCTGGCACGTGCCGCCGAGGTCTCGCACCGACTGGTGGTTCGGGCCGGAAGTCATCTGGCGAACCGTCCTCTGTCCGACATGGAGTTGCCGGTGGTGGTCGGGATGAGGGTGGTTGCCATTCAGCGCGGCCG
>JAGQSP010000198.1:0-669 GCA_020439485.1 Acidimicrobiales bacterium
CGGCGCCGCGGCGATTGTGGGAGAGCTGCTCTCGAGGGCGTAGCTTGTAGGTCATCAAAGTCCGCACGAATCGGAGAATTAAATGACCACCGATCAAATGCTCGATCGTCGCAAGTTCTACATCAACGGCGAATGGGTCGACCCGAAGGTCCCCAACGATCACGAGGTCATCAACCCCTCTACCGAAGAGGCCTGTGCTGTCATCTCGTTCGGATCCGAGGACGACACAAACGCCGCTGTCGCCGCGGCCAAGGCCGCCTTCTGGGGCTGGGCCGAGACGCCCAGGGAAGAGCGGGTCGAGAAGCTCAAGACCCTGCTGGGCATCTACAAGGAACGGCGTGAAGAGATGGCCCACGCCATCTCCCTCGAGATGGGCGCCCCCATCAAGCTCGCAGGTTCGGCCCAGGTCGGCGCCGGCATGATGCACATCATGGACGCCATCAACCAGGTCGAGAACTTCCACTTCGACCAGCCGCTCGGCGACCATGCGCCAAACGACCGCATCCTCTATGAGCCCGTGGGTGTGTGCGCCATGATCACCCCCTGGAACTGGCCGATGAACCAGGTCACTCTCAAGGTCGCATTCGCTCTCGGTGCCGGCTGCACCATGGTGTTGAAGCCCTCCGAGGAGGCTCCGCTGTCGTCGATGCTGTTCGCCGAGATGATCGA
>JAGQSP010000198.1:833-7071 GCA_020439485.1 Acidimicrobiales bacterium
CTGGGTGGCAAGGGCGCCAACATCATCTTCGACGACGCCGACGAGATGGCCGTTGTCCGCGGCACTGCGCACTGCTTCAACAACTCGGGCCAGTCGTGCAACGCACCCACCCGCATGCTGGTGCAGCGCGGCAAGTACGACGAGGCCGTCGCTGCGGCCAAGGCCACTGCCGAGCAGACCGCGGTCGACATGGCAGACAAGGAAGGCCGTCACATCGGCCCTGTGGTCAACGAGATCCAGTGGAACAAGATCCAGGGCCTGATCCAGAAGGGCATCGACGAGGGCGCCACCCTGGTCGCCGGCGGAACCGGCCGCCCCGAAGGCCTCGACAAGGGCTACTTCGTGCGGCCGACGGTGTTCGCCGACGTTACGCCCGACATGACCATCGCCAAGGAAGAGATCTTCGGCCCGGTCCTGTCGATCATGCCTTTCGAGACCGAGGAAGAAGCCCTGTCGATCGCCAACGACACCAGCTATGGCCTCACCAACTATGTCCAGACCGGCGACAACGAGCGGGCTCGTCGGCTTGCTCGTCGCCTGCGTTCGGGCATGGTCGAGATGAACGGCCAGGGTCGCGGGATGGGTGCACCATTCGGCGGCTACGGCCAGTCGGGCAACGGTCGTGAGGGCGGCGTTTGGGGTCTCGAGGAATTCCTCGAGGTCAAGTCGGTCTCCGGCTGGGTCGACTGACCCACCCGCTCTTCTCAACCCACCTTTTCCCAAACCCCGGTGTTTGGGCGGCTCCTGGCGCCGTCTGAACACCGGGGTTGCGCGTTCCGGCACCGCTTCGTGCCTTTGGTGTCTCGCCTTGACGGCTCGACCGACCTGGCCATCGGACCTACCGGGTGACTGCGGTGGCGCGGGCGGCACCGTGTGTGATCCCTCGGCCACTTCTGATGGTCAAACGGGCTTTCTGATGGCTGTCCTACCCCCTCGGTATGGTTTCGCGTAGCGAAACCGCTTCCGGACAGCGGTCGGAGGGAGGGCAACAATGACGGTGGTGACTCGCGAAGAGTTCACGGAGCAGCGCTGCAGGGCGAGCGACTTGGTGTCGACGGCAAGGCGGTTCACGCAGACGCATTACCGGCTTGTGGTGGAGTGCGCTGACTTCGCCGATGGTCCTGTGTGGATCGCGGATGGGGCTACGTCGGCGGCGCACTGGCTGGCCGATCGCACCGACCATTGCGCCAACACTTTGCGTGAGTGGATTCGTATCGGTCGTTCTTTGCGTGGTCTTCGTGCCACCGCGGAAGCCTTCGAGAAAGGTGACCTGTCGTTTTCGAAAGTTCGGGCGCTGACCCGGTTTGCGACCAGCGATAACGAGGCCGAGTTGCTCGAGTTGGCAGCGAACGTGGCTGCGGCCGACATCGGTACAGCACTTGCAGCGTGGTCGGTGCGCAACGAACCCGACGACGTCATAGAGGCCCGCCAACACCGGCAACGCCACTTCACGACCCGAACCGACCCAGACGGCACCGTGTGCGGTTCCTTCCGGCTGCCACCGCTGGAAGGCGGCAAGCTGAGCACGGCAGTGAACACCAAGTTGATGCGCAACACAGCGAAACGTCAGGCTGACGGCACCTGGCCGACCGTCGCCCAGCAAAAGGCCGACGCACTCGTCGGTGCCGTCGAAAGCGGCGGAGGTTTCCTGTACGAGGTCGTGATTCACGTCACAGGCGACGGCTGCCGACTTGACGATGGAACCCCGCTCACCGCCAGCACGGTCGGTCGACTGATCCCGCAAGCATTCATCCGAGCGCTCATCCATGACAGCAACAGGCGTCCCATCGACGCCACCAACCGCCGACGACACCCAACACCACGCCAGAAGCGACTAGTGAAAGCTCGCGACAAAACCTGCGTCGACTGCGGGCGACTGGACCTACTCGAATACGACCACGTCCCACCCCACGAAATCACCGGCCAGACCCATACCACCGAACTCCAGCTCCGATGCTCGCCCTGCCACGCGAGGAGGCACCAACAGAGTTTGAGTTCGACGACACCGGCGTGACCCGTCGCGCGTGAACACCGGTGTTCGCCGAAGGGCCTGGAGTGATGAGGCGGTCTGGGACCTTCGACCCTGGTTTGGAGCGCTGCGTTCAAGGTGACAATCTGTCCGGCGGAAGGGGTCACTATGTCTGCAACAACCGGCGTCGAGCACTTCGACGTCCTCATTGTCGGAGGCGGCATCTCGGGAGTGGGTGGTGCGTACCACCTCACCCAGGAGCGCCCCGACACTTCGTTCGTCGTGCTCGAGAACCAGGATGGCTTCGGAGGCACCTGGCGTACTCACAAGTACCCGGGAATCCGCTCCGACAGCGATCTGTACACCTTCGGTTACGAGTTCAAGCCATGGACGGGTCCGCCAATCGCAACCGCCGAGGAGATCCTCACCTACATGGGTGAGGTGATCGAAGAGAACGACCTGGCCAAGTACATCCGGTACAGCCACGAGGTCACCAACGCCCAGTGGTCGAGCCAGGACAAGCGTTGGACGATCAGCGCCCATCGCACCGACACCGACGAGGATGTCACGTTCACCTGCGGGTTCCTGTGGATGTGTCAGGGCTACTACAACCACAAGCAGCCCTACACCCCCGAGTGGCCCGGCATGGACGCCTACCAGGGCCAGATCATCCACCCCCAGCTATGGCCCCGCGACCTCGACTACACCGGCAAGAAGGTGATCTGCATTGGGTCGGGTGCGACGGCGGCCACCATCATCCCGGCGATGGCCCCAGACGTCGATCACATCACCATGGTGCAGCGTTCGCCCACCTACTTTGCCGTGGGTCGCAACGTCGACGACCTGGCCGACCAGCTCCGCCAGCTCGACATCGACGAAACGTGGATCCACGAGATCGTCCGCCGCAAGCGGCTGTTCGACGGCAAGATGATCGCCGAGATGGCTCGGGAGCACCCCGACATGGTCAAAGAGGAGCTGTTCAACGGCATCCGCGAGATCATGGGCGAAGACTTCGACTTCGAGCCGCACTTCTCACCGCAGTACCGGGTGTGGCGTCAGCGCCTTGCGTTCGTTCCAGACGGCGACCTGTTCCACGCCATCAAGAGCGGCAAGGCGTCGGCGGTGACCGGCGAGATCGAGACCTTCACCGAGACCGGTCTGAAGATGACCGACGGCACCACCGTCGATGCCGACATCATCATCACCGCCACCGGATTCAACATGAACGTGTTGGGCGACGTCGAGTTCGACATCGACGGTGCGCCGCTCGATTGGCCGAGCCGCATCGGATATCACGGCACCATGTTCACCGGCATTCCCAACATGGCATGGGTCTTCGGCTACTTCCGCGCCTCGTGGACATTGCGGGCAGACATGATCGGTCACTTCGTTTGCCGTTTGCTCGACCACATGGATGCCAAGGGTGCGTCGGTGGTGGTGCCGCAGCTTCGCGAAGAAGACGAGGGCATGCCCCGCCTGCCGTGGGTCGACCCCGAGGACTTCAACCCCGGATACATCAACCGGTCGATGCACCTGCTGCCAAAGCAGGGCGACCGTGATCCGTGGCGCCACACCCAGGACTACTGGAGCGAGCGCAAGGTGTTCCCCGAGATCGACCTCGACGACGGCCTGCAGTACAGCTAGTCGGCCGCAGTTTCCCAGACGACCAGATGCGTGGGCTCTAGCGCCGTCGCCGGCAACGCGCCGGCGGCGGTGAGCCTGGCCGCATCGCCTGCGGCCAACTCGTGGCCTGACAAGGCCACGCGGCCGCGGGCAACAAAGGCGTGGACGTGCTGGCTGTCGGGCAGCACAACGGCCTCGCCGGCTTCCATCTCGGCGGCCCACATCACTGCATGGGGCTGATTGATGATGACGGCCCCGTCGTGTCCACGGCCTGAAGCAACGGCCACCAGGCCGGCTCCTGGCTTCACCGACACGGCGCGCTGCTCGTACCCGGGTTCCAGGTCGCGCTGGTCTGGCGGCACCCACATCTGGAGGAAGTGCACCGGCTCGGACTGACTTGCGTTCATCTCCGAGTGCAAGATGCCAGACCCGGCGCTCATTCGTTGAGCCTCGCCCGGACGGATGATGCCGTGGGTTCCGGTCGAGTCACGGTGTTCGAGGGCTCCCTCTAGCACCCAGGTCACTATCTCCATGTCGCGGTGGCCGTGTTGGCCGAAGCCGCCACCTGGTGCAACCCGGTCGTCGTTGAATACCAGCAGCAGGCCATGGCCGACATTGGTCGGATCGTGATGGTGGCCGAAACTGAAGCTGTGATGGCTTTCCAGCCAGCTCAGCCGGGTGGTGAACCGATCGGCGGCCCTCCTGATGTCGATGCTGCTCATGGCGCCTCGACCAGCTGTATCTCGAGCTCGATGTTCACCTTGTCTCCGATCAACATGCCGTCCATTCCCAGGGGCGCATTGAAGTCGATGCCGAACTGCGAGCGGGTGATCTGACCCGATGCACTGAAGCCGGCCCGGGTCATCTCGTAGGCGTCGGTCGCCACGCCATGGAACTCGAAGTCGAACTCGACCGAACGTGTCGTGCCGTTGATGGTGAGGTCTCCGACGATGCGCTCGGCTTCTATCGAAGTCGAACGGAAGGTCATGAGCGGGTTCGCCTCGACCCCGAAGAAGTCGGTGCTGCGCAGGTGGTTGTCGCGGTCTTCGTTGTTGGTGTCGACCGAGGCCAGCTCGACGTTGGCCTCGATGGTGGTTGTGCTCAGGTCGTCGCCGACCGCGACCGTGGCGTCGAAGCGGTTGAAACGGCCGCGGACCTTGGACAGGCCCAGATGCCGAACTGTGAACCCGACCTCGGAGTGCATCGTCTCGGCGACGAGCTTCTTGCCGGCGAAACGATCGAGGGCTTCTGTGAGGGTCTGCATGATGGCTCCTTGGGGGTAATTCAAACTTGAAGTAACAATACTTCAAGAATTAAGAAAAGCAACCAACGGTCGAATAACCTGACGTGATGGACGAACCGCGCTGGCTCGACGCCGAGGAAATGCAGATTTGGAGAGGCTTCCTTGCCGCCAGCGCGCGCGTGCACCAATCGGTGGACGAGCAGCTCAAGCGCGACTCCGGGATGGGTCTCGACGACTACGAGGTGCTGGTGCACCTGTCGGAAGCTCCCGAACAAAGGCTCAGGATGACCGACCTGTCAGACCTCTTGTTGCACTCGCAGAGCCGGCTTTCGCAGCGAGTCGACCGGCTTGCCAAGCGCGGTCTGGTAGAGCGTCAGAAGTGTCCTGAAGATCGCCGGGGAACCTATGCGGCGCTTACCCAACAGGGGCGCGAGGCGCTAGAGCAGGCGGCCCGTGGCCACGTTGCAGAGGTCAGGCGCAGCATGATCGACTGGATCGCGCCGCGCGAGAGAGCGGTATTGGCCAGCGTGTTCGAGCGTCTGGCCTCAGAGACCGGCTAGCGGCTCAGGCTGCCGTGAAGCGCAGCACGGCGCCACCGTCTTTGCCGGCGTGGAACACGGCCCTGACCGCCATTCCGACCTCGATCTGGGCGGGGTCGACATCGACGATGTTGGTCATGACCCTGGGGCCCTCGGCCAGTTCGACATAGGCGATGACGTACGGAGCGTGGGCGCCCCAGTTTCCGGGCGCCTTGTGGGTGACCGCATAGCTGTAAACCGTGCCCTGACCCGAGGCCTCGAACCACTCGACGTCGGTGCTTGCACACTCGGGGCAGAAGGGTCGGGGATACCAAACCACCGTTTCGCACGAGTTGCACCGCGGCAGCTCGAGGCGGTCTTCGGCAAGGGCGTCCCAGAAGCGCTGATCGTCGAGGTTCGTGTTGGGTGTTGGCGTGGGTAGATCGGTTTGGCCTGGCATCAGTCGCCCCTTCCGAGGATCAGTGTCGCCGAGCCCATTCGGGTGGCCAGGCTGCCGCCCGTGCCGTGGGCCAGTGCGATTTCGCAGTCTGGAACTTGAACAGCGGCATGGGCCTCGCCGCGAAGCTGACGGACGGCCTCGACGACCTTGGTCATGCCGCCACGATTGGACGGGTGGTTGTTGCACAACCCCCCGCCGTCGGTGTTGAAGGGCAGGCGCCCGTGGGGTGCCTGGAGGGCACCATCCATCACGAAGCGGCCCCCCTGACCCTTCTCGCAGAAGCCCAGGTCTTCGATGGTCTGCAGGACGGTGATCGTGAAGCTGTCGTAGATCGACACATAGTCGATGTCGTCGTGCGACACGCCTGCCTCAGCGAAGGCCGCTGGGCCCGACACGACGGCGCCGGTGTGGGTGAGGTCGATCCG
>JAGQSP010000199.1 GCA_020439485.1 Acidimicrobiales bacterium
GTGCAGTCTCTCGAGCCAGGTGAGATAGCTACCTACGGAGAGGTGGCTGCCGAAGCCGGTAAACCTCGTGCTGCGCGCGCCGTGGGTGCGATCTTGTCCAAGGGCGGAATCGACGGGTGGTGGCGGGTCGTGAACGCGTCGGGACGTCTGGTACCCGGCCTTGAAACAGAACACCTCCGGCGCCTGAACGCCGAAGGTGTCAAAACCCGCAATGGGAAGGTTGTGATGCGGTCGGCGCGAAGGGCCGACGACTAGCGCTGTTGGTTAGCGCTCTTCCTTGAACACGACGTGGCGGCGAAGCACGGGGTCGTACTTCTTGAGCTCGATGCGCTCGCGTGTGTTCGACTTGTTCTTGCGGGTCACGTAGGTGGTGCCGGTGCCCTCGGTCGAACGCAGCTTGATGATCGGGCGCTTGTCTGACTTGGCCATCAGATCTTCTCCCCACGGCGACGCATGTCGGCCAAGACGGCCTCGATGCCCTTCTTGTTGATCGTCTTGATGCCCTTGGTGCTCACCGTGAGCGTCACCCAGCGCTTCTCGCTGGGAACCCAGAAGCGCTGCTTCTGGATATTGGGCTTGATCCACCGCTTGGTGCGGCGATGCGAGTGGGACACGTTGAAGCCCGTGGTCGGGCGCTTACCCGTGACCTGGCAAACCTTGCTCATCGCTTCGAAGACCTCGTTGAAGAACTTTGGCGTACCGAACAAGCGACAAGGACAAGTGAACAGTCGCGAACACGCCGACGTAAAAAGCTACCAGCAGTTTCGTCGGTCGCGCCAACAGAAGTTTCAGTTCGGTCGATGATCTCCGATCGCGTGCACCTTGCCCCCGCGCGTGCCCACATAGATCGTTCCGTCCCAAACCGCCGGGGTGGACTCGATACAGCCACCGATGTCGACCCGCCACAGCTCGGTTGGTGTCGCTCTGGTGTCGCTCACGTCGAAGGCGTGCAGAACGCCGTTGCAGTCTCCCTGGATCAACACGTCGTCGACGACGACGGGTGATTGCCAAAGAGGGCCGACCAGGTTCAAGGTCCAGACGATCTCGCCGTTTTGGCGGTCGATGCCCAGCACTCGGCCGCCGTCGGTGGCAGCGATGACGATGTCGCGGTAAAGGGCCGAGGTGGCCCATACGCCCCCGTCCAGCCGAGCGCTGTCGTCTATCGACCACACGATTGGGTCGTCTGGCTTGGAGGGGTCCAGCTTGATGATCTGTCCGACTTCACGAGCCCGGGCCAAGCCACGCTCGTACTCGGCGCCGACGTACAGGAATCCTTCGTCGTCGATGACGATCGATGCGTCGACGTCGTCACCGGTCCAGAACCGGAACACCCGCTCGGGTTCGACTCCCTCGGCCAGACCTTCGATGTCCCAGCCTTGTACCAAGCCACCCGAGTTGGCGAAGTAGACGACGTTGCCCGAGATCGCCACCGAGTTCTCGATCGATACGTTGTTACCCACAGCCCGAACCAGCTCGTCGTCCCAGCCGGCGGCGTGGAAGACGATCTCGGGATCGACCTGCACCAGGCCGTCGGGCCCGAGCGTGCGGTTCAGTTTGACGATGTGGAACCTCGAGTTCTCACCGCCTTCGAACAGATAGTCGTCGATGATCAGCGCCGCGCCGTCCCAGTCGTTGTTCCACTTGGTGGGGCCGACATCGTTGGCGGCCAGCCGCCAGAGCTCGACGAGTTCGCCGCCCGGGCGGTCCCACGCGAGCACCCGGAAGTAGTTGTCGCGCGAACCCGAGTAGATCAACGGGAAGCCGTCGGGGTCGATCGTGACGCTTCCCTTGATGATGTCGCCTGTCGTGAATGCATCGAACTCGGGTTCACCGCTGTCGGCGTTCAGCACGTGTATGGCTCGGTCGTAGGCCCCGAAGGCCATCCAAGTCTCGTCGTCCACCTCCCAGACCGAGGGCTGGCCCGTCCACCCGGTTCCGCACCAGGTGCGGGTCTGTCCGCCCGATGTCGACTCCGAACACATCGAACCCGAGTCGGGAAACGACCACAGCACCTGGGGATTGGTAGGCACGGGACCCTTGCCGTAGAAGGTGCGCGTCGGTGATCCCCTGAACGTCAACAGTCCGTCGACTGTGTCCGACCACGGAACGCCGACCGCCTGGGGGTGCACCCACCCGTCGAACGGAAACGTCGTGCTGGTGGTCGTGGTCGAAGTCGTGGTCGACGTTGTGGTTGCAGCCTCGGTGGAGGTGGTGCTCGATTCGATGGTCTGGGTTTCCTGGCCGGCCGGCGGCGACGACGTGGTCGGCCCAGCTTCGAAGATCGAGGTAGGCGCGGCGGTGTCACTCGAGCCGTTTGCGTCTAGTCGCAACGCCAGGGCTGCAACGATGACCGCAGCAATGAGTAGGCCCACCAGCACTGCGAGTCGCCGGGGGGAGACGCTCTGTGGCCCATCGTTCATCGTTCAACACGATATGCAGCCGGGCCGACCACAAGTGCAAACCGCTAGCTTCTGATCGATGGGCAGATTCTCGAGAGCCGTTGTCGACCGCGCCGCTGGTGGCGTGGTCTG
>JAGQSP010000200.1 GCA_020439485.1 Acidimicrobiales bacterium
TCGATGATCTTCGTCAACACCTCGGCATCGAGGGGTTCGACATAGGTGGCGTCGGCGAAGTCGGGGTCGGTCATGATCGTGGCCGGGTTCGAGTTGGCCAGGATGACCCGATAGCCCTCTTCACGAAGCACCCTGCACGCCTGGGTTCCCGAATAGTCGAACTCGCACGCTTGGCCGATGACGATGGGCCCAGAGCCGATGATGAGAATCGATTGGATGTCGTCGCGACGAGGCATCAGTTGGCTCCGTTCTTGTCGCCGGGGTTCCAGCTGTCCATCAGTTCGGCGAACTCGTCGAACAGATAGCGGCTGTCGTGGGGGCCGGGGCCGGCCTCGGGGTGATACTGAACGCTGAACGCCGGCGCATCGTCGACCACCAGGCCTTCGAGCGCCCCGTCGTTCAGGCATACGTGGGTTTCGGTCACACCAGGAACCGAACCGGCCTCGACCGCGAAGTTGTGGTTCTGGCTGGTTATCTCGACCTTGCCGGTGCGGATGTCTTGCACTGGGACGTTGCCGCCGTGATGGCCGAACTTCATCTTGAACGTGCGGCCGCCGAGGGCCAGCGACAACACCTGATGGCCCAGGCAGATACCGAAGATGGGCACCTGCCCGATCAGCTTGGGCAGCTCGGTGACGATGGCTCCGGCCTCTTCGGGGTCGCCAGGTCCGTTCGACAAGAACACCCCATCGGGCTGCATCGCCAGCACTTCGGCAGCGGGTGTGTCGGCGGGAACCACCGTGACGGTCGCAATGTCGCCCAGATAACGCAGCATCGTCGACTTGACGCCCAGGTCGTAACACACGACCTTCCTGGGGCCGTTGCCAACGGTGTATGGCTGGTCGGTCGTGACAACGCTGACCAGGTCGATACCTGCGGTGCCGGTCTCGGCCCCGGCCGCGGCCAGAAGGGTGTCGGTGTCGGCAGTGCCGAACGCGCCGGGCATGGCACCGGCGTCGCGGATGTGGCGTGTGAGGCGCCTGGTGTCGACCCCGCCGATTGCGGCCACCCCGTGCTTGCGCAAGAAGGCGTCGAGGTGGTCGTCGCTTCGCCAGTTGGACCGGCGACGGGCCATCTCGCGGATGATCACCCCACGACAGAACGGCTTGCGGGCTTCGTCATCGAAACCGGCTGTGCCGTAGTTGCCTATGTGCGGGTAGGTGAAGGTGATGATCTGCCCGGCATAGGACGGGTCGGTGATGACCTCTTGGTAGCCAGACAGCACGGTGTTGAACACGACCTCGCCCGAAGCGATCTCTGCGGGGGCGCCGATGGCCTCACCCTCGAAGATCGTGCCGTCGGCCAGGACTAGCTGGGTTTCGGTTATCAAGATGTTTCCTCGTAGTCGACTACGGCGGCGATGCCACCGGCGATTGTGTGACGGGCGCGGCCGTTGACCACCCGGCCGTCGTATGGCGTGTTTCGGCATGGCGACGCCATCTCGGCGCCGCTGATCTGCCACTGGTGGTTGGGGTCTACTACCACCAGGTCGGCTGTTCGGCCGGGGGCCACTCGACCGTCGTGCAGGTTGCCCAGCCCGGCCAGCCGCCCCGGAGTCCAACTGAGCTTGTCGAACAGAACCTCGATCGGCAGCTTCAGAGCCAACACCAGTGGCAGTGCCGACTCGAGACCGAGCATTCCCGCCGGTGCCTGGTCGAAGGGTTCTTCCTTGTCTTCGGGCGCCACGGGTGTGTGGTCGGTGGCGATCGCGTCGATGGTGCCGTCGAGCAGGCCCTCGCGCAGCGCATCCAGGTCGGTCGGCGTCCTGAGCGGAGGCTCCACCCGCCATGCGGGGTCGAACGAAGCGCACTCGGCCTCGGTCGAGGTCAGATGGTGGGGTGTGACGTCGCAGGTCACCGCCAAGCCCTCGGCCTTGGCCCGGCGTACAGTATCTACGCCCGCAGCCGTCGAGACATGACGGATGTGAATGGGCGTGCCCGTCAGGCGGCACAGGGCGACATCGCGTTCGATGACGATGCGCTCGGCCTCGACTGGAGATCCGTGCACACCCATGCGCGACGACCACTGGCCCTCGTTCATCACCGCGCCGGCGGCCAGACCCGGGTCTTCGCAGTGAACGGCCACTGTCGCTCCCAGGAACCCCGCGTACTCGAGGGCTCGCCTCAGCAGGCCGCTGTCAGCGATGGTGCGACCGTCTCCGAAGATGTTCACGCCCAGCGCAGCCATCTCGGCCATCTCGGCCAGTTCGAGGGCCTTGCGGCCCTTGGTCAGTGCGCCGGGTATCAACACGCGACACGCAACCCCGTGTGCCAGCCGCTGCATGTCGCGCACCGCACCGGCCGTGTCGACCGCCGATCCGGTACCAGGCATCACACACATGGCCGTAAAACCGCCACGCACCGCCCCACTGGCTGCTGTGGCAACGGTTTCGATCTGTTCGTCGCCCGGCTGGCCCACGTGGGTCGCCAGATCGACGAAGCCGGTCGCCACGTAGCAGCCGGTGGCGTCCAGCACACGGGCATCGGCGGCGTCCAGATGTGGTCCGACCTCGACGATCGATCCACCTTCGATCGCCACGTCGGCGGTCGTGGTGCCCGATGGTTCGACGATGACGCCGCCACGAATCACCAACCGGCTCATGACACCACCCCCGAGCCGAGCAGCATGAACAGCACGGCCATGCGCACCGCCACACCGTTGGCCACCTGCTGGGTGACGACCGTGCCCGGATGGTTCTCGAGCACATCCACCGCAACCTCGACGCCGCGGTTCATCGGACCCGGATGTGTGATGACAGCGTCGGGACGCACCAGGCCAAGACGTCTGCGGTTGAGCCCGAAGGTCTCGACGTATTCACCGATGGAGGGGATCAGTGCCTGGTCCATGCGCTCGCGTTGGATGCGAAGCAAGGCCACGACGTCGAGCCCGGGCAGCACCGAGTCGAGGTCGTGACTGACCTCGATGGACGGGCCGTTCATCGACCAACCTTCGAAGCTGGGCGGCAAGAGCGTGGGCGGACCGACGATGGTGACCTTGGCCCCCAGTGCGGTGAAGGCTTGAACATCGCTGCGGGCCACCCTGGAGTGTTTGATGTCGCCGATCAGCCCGATGTGGACTCCGTCGAGCGATGGCTCGGCGCCCGCCTCGCCTTGCAGCTTCTGGCACAAGGTGTAGGCGTCGAGGAGCCCCTGGGTGGGGTGGGCGTGCCAACCGTCGCCACCGTTCAGCACCGATACGTGAGGGGCCACCCAGTTGGCTATCTGCCAAGGCACACCAGAGCTCTTGTGCCGCACGACAAAGGCGTCGACGCCCATCGCCTCGATGGTCTCGATGGTGTCGCGGACCGACTCGCCTTTCTTCACCGACGACGAGCTGACCGACATCGACATGGTGTCGGCCGACAGCCTCTTGGCCGCCGTCTCGAAGCTCAGCTTGGTGCGCGTCGAATCCTCGAAGAACACCGTGCACACCGTCTTGCCGCGCAGGGCGGGCACCTTGGGAATGGGGCGCTCGTTGATCTCGACGAAGCGGTCGGTCATGGTGAGGATCTCGCGGATGCCGTCGACGCCGATCTCGTCCAGCGCCAGCAAGTGCCTGGACCTCCAGCTCATTGCTGCCCTCGCCTGACCTCGCCCAACTCGACACCGTCCAGGGTGACGTTCACCACCTCGTCTCGGCGAGTGGGCAGGTTCTTACCCACGTAATCGGGCCGGATCGGCAGTTCGCGGTGGCCTCGGTCGACCATCACCGCCAGCTGGACGGCCCTGGGCCGGCCGAAGTCGTTCAGGGCATCGAGAGCGGCCCGAATGGTGCGACCGGTGTACAGAACATCGTCCACAAGCACCACCACCTTGTTGGTGAGCTCGCCGGGTATGTCGGTGACCGCCTCGGGCAGCACCGGCCGCAGCCCGATGTCGTCGCGGTACAGCGCTACGTCCAGCACGCCCACCGGAACCTCGGCGCCTTCGATGCGCTTGAGCTCTTCTGCGATGCGGTCGGCCAACGGCGCGCCGCCGGTCTGCAAACCGACCAACACGACTTCGTCGACGCCATGGTTTCGCTCGAGTATCTCGTGGGCGATGCGGGTCATGGCTCGCGAGACCTGCTCGGCGTCGAGAACCTGAACCCGGGCATGAAAAACGCCCCCATAAGGGGGCGCAACACGTCGTTCGCGTTCTGCCACGCGATGTCCTTCCTGTCCGTTCGGGCCTCTCGGACCCACTTCACGGTCAGGGGCAAACCCTAGCCGCGCGTTCGATGCCCGCGCGCCGGTTTTAGAGGGAATATCGGCCTTAGAGGGCCGAGCTCAGCCTCTGACCGAGCGGGCGACGCCAGACAGCACGCCGTTGACGAACCTGCCGGCCTCGGGGCCGCTCCACAGCTTGGCCAGCTCGACCGCCTCGTTCAGGGCAACCGCGACGGGCACGCCGGGCCGGTGAATCAGCTCGTAGGTGGCCATGCGCATGATGAGGCGGTCCAGAACCGACAGCCGTGCCAAGGTCCACGAGCGGTCGAGCGCGTTCGCAATCTGCTCGTCGAGTTCGGTCTGGTGATCTTCGACACCCACCACCAGTTCGGAGACGAGCGGGTCGGGGGTCAGGATCATCTCGTCCAGCACCGACGCGGCCGTAACACCCTTCATCTCGGCTTCGTACAACACCTCGACGGTGCGCTCACGCGCGTCTCGACGACGCGACGGCTCGTCCTCGGGCCCGAACGGGTCGGGTGATGCGTCGGGGTCGGCCGGTGTCAATTGGCCCGCTCTAGATATTCACCCGAGCGGGTGTCGACCTTGATCTTTTCGCCCTGTTCGACGAACAGCGGCACCTGCACGACCAACCCGGTCTGGACGGTGGCCGGCTTGCGCGCACCAGACACGCGATCGCCCTGAACGCCGGGCTCGGTCTCCACGATCTCCATGATCACAGCCGCCGGCATGTCGACACCGATGATCTCGGTGCCGTACATCAGCAAGTTCGCGTTGTTCGACTCGATCAGGTAGTTGACGGTGTCACCGAGTGTCTCGGGCGACACCTCCATCTGCTCGTAGGTGTCGGTGTTCATGAACACATAGTTGTGCCCGTCGTTGTAGAGGTACTGCATCTCGCGCTTGTCGATGATGGCGCGCTCCATCTTCTCGCCGGCGCGGAACGTGCGGTCGAGAACCGCACCCGTGCGCACGTTCTTGAGGGTGGTGCGCACGAAGGCTCCGCCCTTGCCCGGCTTGACGTGCTGGAAGTCGGAGATCTGGAAGAGCCCCTCGGGCAGATCGACGGTCATGCCGGTCTTGAAGTCGGCAGTGGAGATCTGGGCCATGGTTTCCTCGCAGCTTGGGTGGGGGCGTCAGCCCACGATCGGATTATTCGCAAATGCGGTGAGCGGGCGACAACCGTCCTCGGTGACCACCACGGTGTCCTCGACGCGTGCGCCGCCGACCCCGGAACGGTACACGCCGGGCTCGACCGTGACGACCTGCCCGACCTGCAGCACCATGTCGGAGCCCCTCAGGAACGGCACCTCGTGGATGTCGAGGCCCACGCCGTGACCCACCCCATGGGCAAACTCGTCGCCTCGACCGGCATCGACGATCACCGCCCTGGCGGCCGCGTCGATCTGTTCGCCCGTGACTCCGGGTCGCACCGCAGCCATCCCCGCCGCATGGGCCTCGGTCGCCAGCTCGAGCATTGCAGCCGCCTGGGCGTCGGGTTCGCCGACGCAAAAGGTGCGGGTCATGTCCGAGTGATATCCGTCGACCAGAGAACCGCAGTCGACCACGACCAGATCACCGGCCTCGATGACGCGATTCTCGGGGCTGTGGTGCGGGCGGGCCGCGTTCGGCCCCGAGGCGATGATGGTGGCGAACGACAGGTCGTCGGCTCCCAGGTCGATCATCGCCCTGTCGAGCGCGGTGCGGAATTGGCGCTCGGTGGGGCGATTGGTCAGCATGTCGAGCACCTGCTCGAGTGCCTGGTCGGTGATGTGCGCCGCCCGTTCGATCAAGGCGACCTCTTCTGGCTCCTTCACCGTGCGCAGGAGCTCGACCAGGCCGGTGGTTGGCACGACCTCGACGCCGTCGCCCGCCAGTTCGCAAAGCGCGCGCTGTGCCGACCACGTCACATGCTCGCTCTCGAGCCCCAACCGCTTCGCGCCCGCAGCGATATCGACCAGTTCACGGCTCTGTCTGGTGCTGTCGACGATGGCGGCTTCGATGTCGTCTGCAGAGGCCGCCAGGGCCGCCTGTTCGCGATAGCGGAAGTCGGTCATCAGCACCGAGCGGCCCGTCGCGTGTATCAACAGCTTTGCCGATGAAGAGACCATGCCTGTCAGGTATCTGACGTTGGTGAGATTCGACACGATCAGGGCATCGACCCCCTGATCGGCCAGGGCTGCGGCGCACGCAGCTCGTCTCTGGAGAAAATTCATTGCGAAACCGCCTCGAGGGATTCGGCCAATAGATCGTGCGCCACGCCGACGACCGGCTCGACCCCGTTGGGCCCGTCGAGCACGAAGGTGATGCCGTCGAGTGCCTTCTTGTCGCGGCCCATCAGGGTGATCAGCTCTTCGACGTCGAACCCGGAAGGGATGCAGGTGGCGAGGTCATAGCCGGCCACGATGCGCCGATGTTCGGCGACACGCTGGTCGTCGATGCGCCCCAAGCGCCTGGCCAACTCGGCTGCGTACACGAGTCCGATCGCCACCGCCTCGCCGTGTCGCAGGTCGAACGAGCCGGCGATTTCGAGCGCATGACCCAGGGTGTGGCCATAGTTCAAGATGGCCCGTCGGCCGCCTTCGCGTTCGTCGGAGGCGACTACTTCGGCCTTTATCTCGACACAGCGGGCCACCCGCTCGGGCAGGCTGAGGCCGTCGAGATCGTCTCCGCCGAGGAAGTGGTATTTGGCCATCTCGCCAAGGCCAGACGTCATCTCGCGCGGGGGCAGGGTGGCCAGCGTGGCGGTGTCGCAGACCACACCAGAGGGCTGCCAGTAGGCGCCGACCAGGTTCTTGCCCTCGGGCAGATTTACCCCGGTCTTGCCGCCGATGGCCGCATCAATTTGCCCCAGCAGGGTGGTCGAAACATGGACCACAGGCACGCCTCGGTGGTACGACGCGGCGGCGAACCCGGCGACATCGGTGACCATTCCCCCGCCGACGCCGACGACGACGTCGTTGCGGTTCAGGCCCCACCGTGCGAATGCGCTGCACAGCTCTGCGATGGTGCTCAGCGTCTTGGACTGCTCGCCCTGGCCGATGTGGAACACCCGGTGCTCGATCCCAGGGTCGACATCGACCTCGATCGCTTCCTGGGTGACTATGGCGGCGCGCTTGGCCTTGGGCGGCATCAGCGTCGGCAGTTCAGCGACGGCGCCGTCGCCAACCACCACCCGGTAGGTGCGGTCGGCCAGGGGCACCTGTACCTCGATCAGATCCACCTGCCAAGCCTACGGGACCGCTGCCTTCGACAGAGCGGCCTGCCCGCCCACCCGTCGCGGACTAGTCCTCGATCACGTCGAGGCCCTGTTCGCGCAGCCTGGCGATGTTGTCGAGCATGCCCTGCAACACCTCGGGCGGATGGCCCTGCCAACCGGTGACCTCGCCGACTACTCGCAAGGCATCTCGGGTGCGATACGACTTGGTGATGTTGCCGGGGAACCTCTTGTTCGTGACGTTGGGGTCGTCTTCGAACGGGCCCGTCGGCTCGACCACATAGATGCGTCCCCGCTCTGACGAGCCTGCCAGCGCCGTTGCCAGCTCTGCCCCCCACACCGCCGTTTCGAGCAGCGCCGAGAAGTAGACGTTGTTGGAGACGCGCCCGTCGTGGAAGTTCGAGCCGTGGCCTGCAACCAGCTCGTCGCCGACCTCGAGGACCGATTTGGTGCCGTGGTAGAAGGGCCCCTCGACGTGGTCGCAGCTGTCGAAGGTCACCGGCACATGAACGATGCCCTCCACATCGGTCGGAATCTTGTCTTGTTCGTTCAATGCCGGCCCCTCGAGCGTCGAAACTCCAGTTGTACAGAACTACGGTACCAGACCACCATCGCGTCATGAAACGACCGTCGATGCGCGTGTCCGGGCCAACCCTCGACGCAGCCGATCCGCTGGCGCTGGCGAGGTTCTACGAACTGTTGTTGGGATGGCCCATGGTTCGAATGGAAGGGCCCCGTCCCGGCAGGCCTTCAACCGGCGGCTGGGCGATGCTGCGGTCGCCCGACGGTAGCCAGAAGCTCGAGTTCCAGTGGGAACCGCACTATCGACGCCCTGTCTGGCCGTCAATACCAGACCGGCAGCTGATGATGATGCACATCGACATCGGCGTCGCCGACCTGGAGAAAGGCGTCGAGTGGGCGCTCGCGCAGGGTGCAGAACTGGCAGAACACCAGCCACAGGAGGGTGTCGCAGTGCTGCTCGACCCTGAGGGTCATCCGTTCTGCCTGTTCATCGACGACCGGCTCGTGCCCTAGCGAAGCAAATCCTTCCTGGTTTGTTCGACACAATGTTGTTGATCGAACGTATGTTCGGTACAATGCGCTCATGGTGTTAAAGGAGTCCACAGGGACCGGCACATACCTGGGCACGAGCGGGGTCCGGGATACGAGGCGCAGGCGGTTGAGTGTCGATCTGATCGATGCCGACGATCTCTTGGCGATGCCGATTCCCGAGGTCGAGGCCGCGCTGAGGTCGCTTCGTCGCACCAGGGCAAGGCTGGCGGGGTACGAGGCGGTCGTCGTCGACGCCCTCGAGGTGTTGCGCCTGCGAGCACGCCCTGCGCCACCCGATCCTGACCCGACGCCCGCAAGCGGCGCCGAGGACGAGCCGGGCCCAGAGTCAACGGCAGGAACCGGACCGCAATCACAACCCGACCAAGATTCTGACGCCGACACCGACGACGGGCCCGAACCCTCGCGGCGTGAGCAAGAACAAATGCGCAAGCGTGCGGCGCTCGGACGCGACTTCCCGAAGGTCGCAGCGGCGTTGCGGCGCGGAACCATCAACCTCGAACAGTTCGATCTACTCACGCGCTCGGGGCTCGGTTCGGAACGGGTCGATGAACTGCTCGAGCAGGCGATCGAATCCGGCTCCGCCGACGCCACACGTCACCTGGTTCAACAGGCCCAGCGCGACGAAGACGAAACGTCGCCGCGGGTCAGGTTCTTGCGCCAGCAGAACCTTCGCCGCTTCTCGCACGGCATCGACGAAAACGGCAACTACTGGTTCAACCTCGTCGTCGACCCCATCGTCGGCGAGACGATCCTCAAGCTGTTCGAGCGGGCCGAGCGCAGCCAATGGCAGCGCAGCGACAAGGGTGCCAAGCAACATCGCACACCGGTGCAGCGGTCGGCGGACGCGTTCGCCAGCCTCGTCCTCGATGCACGCACTCCGCGCAAACCCAAGGCCGGTGACGCCGCAGATGCCGGCGCCCATCTGGTCATCGACGCCCACAATCTCCTGCAACTGGCGGCCGGTCGGCGCGACGCCGTTGCTCACACGCTGAACGGGCAACCCGTGCCTGGCGAGAAGTGGCAACAGCTCGTCGACCGCAAGGCAGAAATCTTTGCTTGGGTTCTGGCCGCAGACGGCGCCGAGGTGAACCTCGCCAGATCCAGCCGCCACGCCACCGAGGTCCAGAAGCTGGCGCTGGCTATCCGCGACGGAGGGTGCTTCGGAAATCACTGCGACCGCACCGTCGGTGCCTGCGACGCACATCACCTCATCGAGTGGGAGAACAACGGGCCCAGCGATATCGCGCTACTGGCTCTGGGTTGCCCCAGCGATCACATCCACCTGCACAAGACTGGGTCACGCCTGCAACACGGCGAGCGGCCGGGCGACTGGATGCTGGCAAACCCGCACACCGGCGAGGTGGTCGCGAGGTGGAGCAATCCCCTACCCCCTTGGCGACGATGAACGATGTACCGAGCACTAGTCGGTGCGGGCCGACCGAGATCGGCCGACCCCATCGACTACTTCAGGATCTCTTGGCCCTCGCACAGGTTGAAACGAGAGTCTCCGTACATGAAGCTGCCGCAGCCGGTACCCAGGTCCAACGACAGCACCTGATAAGCGCCGTCGAAGGTCTGGCCTTGCTGAACTCGATACACCGTGCTGCCCACACGCACCGTCGCGGTGACAGTGCCCGCATCATCGAACACCTCGATCAGGGCAACCGATTGGTTGCGGACAGGGTCGGTCTCGATCGGTGCCGTCGTAGTGGTGGTGTCGCCGGTCTGGCCGTCGGTGCCGGTCGACCCCTCAGAGGTGGGTGTCGTGCCACCGTCGCCGCCGTCGGCAACCGTTGTTGTGGTGGTGTCGGTGCGTCCTGAACCGGTCGGGAACACGGCCGGCTTTTCGAATGGGTTCTTGCCACCGAAGACCTCGAAGGTCTCGATGACCTGCGCCGCAGCAACCTGCGTGCGGGTGGCCGATGCATTGGACACGACCACCGACGGGGTCTGGGTAACAGCGGTGTCGGAGGTCTGCGAGGCGGCGGGTCCACCCATCATCGCAGGCGCGACTGCGGCGGCCAGAAACACCAGCAGCGACATACCGGCCGCCAGCCGCAGGCCCGTACGGAGCCTTGCGTGGCGGTCTTCGGGAATCATCGGGTCGGGTTGCATCTCAAGCCCCCTCGGCACCGGCGGTAGCGGTGGCGACGAACAGGCGGCCGCTCAAGGTGACGTTCAGGTCGGGCGGCCCCACCAGCTCGTCGGGTCCTTCGACCGGTGCGCCCGAAGCGGTCATGTTGTCGATCACGAATACCCTCTGCATGGCCTGCAGACGGTTGATGAAGTCGAGCATCTGGAA
>JAGQSP010000201.1 GCA_020439485.1 Acidimicrobiales bacterium
CCGGCCTGAAGCGCGGCGATTGTCCACTGGTGATGGAGGCTTATGGGCAACGGATTGAAGATGGCGTCGATGTCGTCGCGGGCCAGGACGTCTTCGTAGGTGTCCTCCACCGAGGCGATCGAGTGCTCGGCGGCATGTTGCTGGGCTCGGCCTCGGTCGCGGGCAGCGATGGCCACCAGCTCGACGTCTGGATTGGTGGCCACCGGGTGGTAGAGCGCGCTCGCCGAGATCTTGGCCGCGCCAAGCACCCCCATCCGCAGCGGCGGCAGCTCGGCCATGTCAGGCCCCTGTCGACTGGAGTGTTCGCCACACCCTCTGCGGCGTCACCGGAATGTCGACGTGCCTGACACCCAGATGAGACAGGGCGTCGACCACCGCGTTCTGCACCGCCGGGCCGGCACCGATGGTGCCCGACTCGCCGATGCCCTTGGACCCCAGGGGGTTGCGGTCTGTCGGTGTCTCCTGAACCAGGCGCTCGAAGCTGGGCAGCTCGGCCGCCGAGCCAAGCGCATAGTCCATGAAGTTGGCCGTCAGAGGGTTTCCGTCTTCGTCGTAGACGAACTCTTCCATCAGGGCATGGAGCGCTCCGGATGCGATGCCGCCGTGCACCTGACCTTCGACGATCATCGGGTTGACGATGGTGCCGGCGTCGTCGCAGGCGACATAACGAACTATCTCGACACCACCGGTTCCGGGATCGACCTCGACCACACACAGGTGCACACCAAAGGGAAAGGTCGCACCGCCCGGCGTGAAGTCGGCCTCGGCCTGCAGCGGCGCGCCCTCGGACTGTTCGATGTGGGTGGCGATGTCGGCCCACCCTGTCGAAACCGCCGGAGTTCCGGCAACCGAGAACGAGCCAGTGTCGGTGTCGAGGACGATGTCGGCTGGGTTCGCCTCCAGCAGAGCGGCAGCCGCGTGCTTGGCCTTCTCGACGACGGCCTCGGTCGCCTCCCACACCGCGCTGCCACCGGCCTGCAACGAACGCGAGCCGCCCGTGCCACCGCCTCGTTTCACCTCGTCGGTGTCGCCGTGGCGAACCTCGATGCGGTCGAACGGAATGCCGGTGAGGTCAGCAGCCAGCTGTGCGAACGAGGTGTGGTGACCCTGGCCATGGGCCGACGAACCCGTCAGCACCAACGCACTGCCGTCGTTGTTGATCTGGATGCTGCCGAACTCACCCGACCCCATCGGGTTGGCGATCTCGACATAGGCCGACCAACCCAGCCCGAGTTGCTTGGCGGCAGGGTCGCTGCGTCGACGGGCCTGTTCTGCCCTGAGCTGCTCGTAGCCGGCCGCCGACATCACGGCGTCCAGGGCCTTTTCGTATTGCCCAGAGTCCATGGCTGCGCCGGTGGGGCTCGTGAACGGAAAGGCCTCGGGGGCGACGAAGTTGCGCCTGCGAAGCTCGGCGGGATCCATGCCGATCTCGGCGGCGTACATGTCCATCATGCGTTCGATGGTGAGGGCCGCCTCGGGCCGACCCGCTCCCCGGTACGCACCCATCGGAACGGTGTTGGTGACCACAGACCTGGATGCGACATCGACCTTGGGAATGTCGTATACGCCGGTGGCCATGACGCTGCCGAAGAACGGCAACACCGACCCGATGGCCGGGTAGGCGCCGGCGTCGGCCAGGATCCGCACCTCGAGCGATGTCACGTTGCCATCACGGCTGCCACCGATGCGAGCGTCGACGGTCCAGCCGCGACCGTGCACCAGGCCGGTCATGCTCTCCGAGCGCGTCTCGGTCCACCGAATCGGTCGATCGAGATCCCTGGCGATGGCCGCCACCACCAGGTCCTCTGGATAGGCACCACTCTTGGCACCGAAACCGCCGCCCACGTCTGGGGTGATGACGTGAACCTGGTCCTTGTCGACGCCCAAACCTGCGGCCAGTGCGTCTCGCGCCCCGTGCGGGAACTGGGTGCACGACCACTGTGTGAGCCTGGGGCGGCCGTCTTCACCGGCCGACCACGACGACACAGTCGATCGGGGTTCTATGGGGCAAGGCGCCTGACGGTGGTTCTTGTAGTGCAGGCCGACCGTGACCTCGCAGTCGGCGAAGATGTCGTCCTGGTTTGCCGAAGGCATCGCCAGGCTGGTGTTGGTTCCCGCGTCGGCGAACAACAGCAGCTCGTCGGTGGCCGAGCGACTCACGTCGACCAGGGCCTCGAGAGGTTCGTAGTCGACAAACACCATCTCGGCAGCGTCGACCCCCTGGGCCCGCGTTTGGCTGACGATGGCCACGATGGGCTCGCCCACGAACCGCACCCGGCCCCGGGCCATCACCGGTCGACCCATCGACGCGTTGATCATGGGGTTACCCGGTGCCATGTCGTTGAGGCCCAGGTCGTCGACGGTGTAGACGGCCACGACGCCCGGCATGTCGCGGGCTTCGCTGACGTCGACATCGGCCAGTTCTGCGTGGGCCATCAGCGAACGCACGAACGTCACGAACAGCGAATCGGACGGTGCCAGGTCGTCGACATACCTGCCTCCGACGGTCAACAGTTCGGGATCTTCCTTGCGGACGACCCGGGTTCCGATCATGCTCACTGGCGCTCCCCCATCGGCTCGATCGCCGACGGCACGCCGGCCCCTCAAACCTAGCGGTGCATCGGCTCGCGCACGCGGTGTACGTTCGCTCCATGAGTCAGAACCTGCGTCTTTACACCAGAGCCCTGTACGGATTCGACCACGTGGTGCGCCTGGCCCCGCCAGAAGCCTGGTCGAACGAGTCACCTTGCGAGGGCTGGACGGCCCGTCACGTTATTGGCCACGTCAACGCCGTGCAACGCTATGTCGAGTCGTTGATCGAAGGCCGCGAGCCCACCATGAGCCCGATGCAAGACCTCGAGCGCAACGCAGGCGACGACCCGGCGGCAACGTGGGCCGCAACTCTCGAGTCGCTGCTGGCCGCCCTGGATCAGCCGGGCGTTCTGCAACGGGTGGTCCAGAGCTTCTGGGGTGAGATAACGGTCGACGACGGCATCGGACGTCTGCTGGGCGACGTCACCATCCATTCCTGGGACCTGGCCCGGGCCTTCGGCGTAGACGATCGCCTCGACCCCATACTGGTCGAGGCGGTGACCGCGGCCATGGCGCCCAACGCCGACAATCTGGCATCGTCTGGCATGTTCGCCGCACGCGTAGACGTTGGCGACGACGCAGATGCGCAGGCCCAGCTGTTGGCCATGTCGGGTCGCCGGCCCTGATGGGTGGGCCCGACTCCACCCGGTACTGGCGGTCCAATCGTGTCGAGATGAGGGCCGCGGGGTTCGACCCCGACCGGACCCGCGCCCTCGACCTGATAGTCACGGTCGCCAGCCCGTTCACCAACGCCCACCGCTGCAACAACCGCGTGGGCCAACTCGCAGACCTGGCCATGTCGGCGCTGGCCGAGGTTGGGGCCCAGGGCCTGCTGGTCGGAACCCCTGCCGTTTCCGACGCACTTACGCAGGGCACCCCCAACGCTGGTTTCAGCCTGGTGTCGCGCGACCTGATAGCCGACTGCATCGAGCTGGGGCATCGGGCCCACCACGCCAATGCGATGCTGGTGATCTCGGGCTGTGACAAGGTCGGGGCGGCCGCCATGATGCCCCTGGCGCGCACCAACGACTTCGGTCTGGTGGTTTACCCCGGCACCAGCTCGCCGGGTTCGGTGGCCATCCAGCCGTGGGCCTCGAAGGGCAACAACCTGACGATCCTCGACTATGCCGAGGCGCGCGCCGCACACGAGGCGGGGCGCATCTCCAGCACAGACCTCGAACAGGTCGAGAGTTGCATCATGCCGGGCAGCGGCACATGCGGAGCGATGTTCACGGCCAACACCATGAGCACCATCACCGAAGCCATGGGCATGATGCTGCCGCTGGGGGCCTCACACCCCGCCGACCACAACGCGGCAGGCCCCGTGCACCCGGACGTGGTGTCGCAAGTACACGCGTCGGTGCTGGCCCTGACCCACCTGGTCGAAGCCGGCATCAGGCCCCGAGACATCATGACGTTGGCAGCGTTCGAGAACGCCATAGTCACCGCGTACGCGATGGGCGGATCGACAAACCTCTACCTGCACCTGCTGGCGATAGCCCGTGAGGCAGGGGTGTCACTGACGGTCGACCACATTCAGGCGGTCGGCGAGAAGGTACCGCTGATAGGCAACCTGCAGCCCCACGGCCCCTACGCCATGGTCGCCCTGCACCAGCTGGGCGGTGTACCGGTGGTGATGCGCGAACTGCTCGACGCGGGCTTGCTTCACGGCGACGCCATGACGGTCACCGGTCGCACCCTGGCCGAGAACCTCGCCGATACGCCGACCCTGGCCGAGCTGGGCCAGCAGGACATAGTGCGGCCCGTCACCAACCCGTTGGCGCCGCCCAACAACCACATCAGCGTGCTGAAGGGCAACCTGGCGCCAGACAGTTGTGTGCTAAAGCTCGGCGGCAAGACCCTCGAGCGAGGTCGGTTCCGCGGGCCGGCCCGGGTCTTCGACAGCGAGCCCGAGGCCATGGCCGGTATCAAGTCTGGTGCCGTTCGGCCGGGTGGCGTGGTGGTGGTGCGCAACGTGGGCCCGGTGGGCGGAGCCGGAATGCCCGAGATGGTGATGCTGACCATCCAGCTGCAGGGACGAGGTCTGGGGTCAGACGTCGCGTTGATAACCGACGGCCGCTTCTCGGGGGTGTCGCACGGCATCCTCATAGGGCACATATCGCCCGAGGCCGCCACCGGCGGGCCTCTGGCCGCCGTGCGCGACGACGACATCATCGTCATCGACCCAACCGCTCGAACGCTCGATGTCGAGCTGAGCGACGAGGAACTGGCCGAGCGGATGTCGCACTGGGTGCCGCCACAAAGCCACGTCGACCTTGGCAGTGTGCGCGGCAAGTGGATGCGCCTCGTCTCATCGGCACACCACGGCTGCGTGCTCTAGGCCAGCACTAGCTCCGCATCAACAGCTGCTCGGCGATAGCGATCGTCTCGTCGTACAGCTCTGATCGATACCCGCCGCGGAAGCACTCGGCCAGGGCTTGCCAGGCGGTTGCGTCGTCTGCGAAAACGTCCAGATAGGCCCGATAGTGCGCCGCGGCTTCGGCCGGCCTGTCCAGCCGGCGCAGTAGGTCGCCAGCTCGCAGATGGAGGCCGAGGCCGCCCTCGTTAGGCCACAGCCCAATCGCACGACGTATCTGCTCGACCTCGGCTGACGGCTCACAGCCCGACTCGATCTGGCCGATGGCGTGTCGGGCAGCAGAGTGGTCGGAGTGGGTTCTGGCGCCGACCGACAGGCAGCGCTGCCTCACCGCCGCGCTGATCAGGTGTGTCGAGGTTCCCATCTGGGCGGCACGTCGATCGCCGATCTCGACGACGGTTCCGTCGACGAACCTCAAGCGCAGCGGGTGACGATGTCCTGGCTGGCCGCGAACGTAGATGATGGTCGTTTCGACCGAGGCGGCATACAACTGGTTGGCCGGCCTTTCGAGCCAGCCACCGCGCAGGCCGCGCCACATGAGCCTGTCGGAGGCGATCTTCAGCTCGATCGGCTGTCTTGCCGGGAACGATTCGGTCCTGACCAAAAGCGCGACCAGGCCCCACATGAAGAGCCCTATCGCCATGAACAAGAAACGGTCTCGGGTGGGGTTGTCGCCGATCACCTCGACCATCCAAGGCCAGCCGAGAACCAGCACAAGCCCGAGGCCCAGACCGACGGCTGCAGCCGTGATGGTCTTGCGGCTGACCGCTAGGTGAGACAGGTCTCGGTCGGGCGCGAGGGCCGAGGCCGACATCGAGTCCGACACCAGCCTTGGTGCCTGGGCAACCAGCCGGTCGAACAGATCGTCGAAGCCGGCCATGGTTCTGGAAAGGCGCATCCGGCCGTCGCTCGTCGACAGCACGCTGGCAGGCCACCACCGTGCCTCTTCGATTGCCTCGATCGAAGCGATCGGCACCGACCGCTTCGTCCACAGCTTGACCTTCGTCAGGCGGTCGGGCTCCAGCACCACGACGGTTTGTCCAGGCAGCGAACACACCAGGCCGATGCCGACGAACACCGCCCCTACCGCGACCAGGCCGATGGCGGCTCGAGAGGCATCCGGGTCGGCGTCGACCAGCCAGACCGCTGCGGGCAACAGGCTCAGCGAGCCCAGCGCAAAGCCGAGCCACACAAGGACCAGCGCGAGGCGAATGGCGACGTCAGATCCGTATACGAGACCGACGTCGGCGAGCTCCTCAACGGTTCGTTCGCGGCGGTTGAACAGCGTTCGGCCAGCCCATCTGGCGCCGAACACCCCAACCGATACAACAAGGGCCACGGCAGCCAACACCACGGCTCCGGCGGCCAGTTCGCTCAGGCTCACGGGTCGAACCTCGCCAGCCGGTCGTCTGCGGCGATTATCTGACGTGCTTCGGGGGCAAGGTGCCATGGCACCTGCCGCTTGCGTCGCCTGTTGAGAAAGCGCCGCGAGGGGCGCATCGCCCTCAGCCGCTCGATGTGTCGGTCGTCGCCAGGATCCAGGCGCCCTGCCGTCGCAAAATGCCTAGAAGCGAGCTTCACCATTCCCTGCCGCGCCCGCACCACCCCCATCAGCACATGGCCGTCGGGCCAATCCGGCTGAACCGACAGCCCCTGTTCCAAAGCCGACGCAGCACCCACCAGATCGTCCGCGATCACGTGGGCAACCGCCTTGGCGTAGTAGCCGCCGGTCTGGTCGGGTTGCAGGGCCAAGGCTGTGTTTGCGGCATCCATCGCCCTGGTAGACGCTGCCGTCCGGTCAGAGGCCCCGTCGCCATCTGGCCGAGCATCGAGCCACGGCCCCGAGGTTGCCAACGACAGCGTCATGTGGAGCGGTGCCAGGTCGGGCTCCATCACCAAGGCCCGACTGCACAGTTCGATCGCCTCGTCGTAGCGCCCGGCGTGCCTGGCCACCCGGGCGGCCAGGTGCAGCGACGCCGGGTCTGCAGCGATGCCCATTGCGTCGGTCGCGTGTTGGGCCGCCAGATCGAGCCGCCCTGCTCCCAACTCGATCTCGCCCAGAAGGCGATGTGTCGAGGCTTCGCCGGGCTCCTGCGACAGTGCTTCCAGTGCACTCGAGCGCGCCTCGTCGAAGCGGCGCAGCAACAGCAGGTTCTGGCCATGTCTGCGGAGCCGTTCGACGTCGTCCATCACCATCTAGATCGGTCGCCCGGGGCACTGCTTGATGCCGGGCACCCGGCTGCCGATCCTAAACACATGTCGAGTGACGATGAACCCGAACCGACGCTGTCAGTGCCCGACACGGCAGACGAGCTGATCGAACGGTTCGGCCAGTCGGATGCGGCCGAGGAGGCCTTGTTCGGCGAGTTGACGAAGGCCCAGGTCTCGTTGGCGGACGTCGGCGGTCTTGCGAACGTGAAAGAGCAGCTCGAGCGCTCGTTTCTGGCTCCCCTGCGCAACCCCCAGATGGCTGCGGCCTTCGGCAAGAAGGCCGGAGGTGGCCTGCTGCTGTGGGGGCCTCCTGGGTGCGGCAAGACATTTCTGGCCCGCGCGGTCGCAGGCGAGATGGGGGCGAACTTCTACGACGTCGGCCTGGCGGACGTGCTGGACATGTGGATCGGTTCCAGCGAGCGCAACCTGGCCGCCATCTTCGAGACCGCCCGCCGCAACTCTCCCTGTGTGCTGTTCTTCGACGAGATAGATGCTCTGGGACAAAAGCGCTCGCACCTGCGCCATGCGGCCGGTCTACGAACCGTTGTCAACCAACTGCTGGCCGAGCTGGACGGGGTTTCCGCTTCGAACGAAGGCGTGTTCGTACTGGCGGCAACCAACCATCCGTGGGATGTCGACGAGGCTCTGCTGCGCCCTGGTCGCTTCGACCGCAAGCTGCTGGTGCTGCCGCCCGACGCCCCGGCGCGCCATGCGGTGTTGCAGTACCACCTGCGCTCGAAGCCCACCGAGCAGCTGAATCTAGGCAAGGTTGTCGAGGCAACCGAGGGCTACTCGGGGGCAGACATCGCCCACGTGGTCGAGTCGGCCACCGAGGCGTGCCTATCGGCGTCGATCGCCACCGGCGAGGTTCAACCCATCGGTACACAACACCTGCTGACGGCGGCGCTCGAGTCGTCGTCGACCATAGGTCCGTGGCTCGAGACGGCCCGAAACCACGTCGTGTACTCGAACCGCAGCGGCGACTACGACGAGCTCGAGGCATTCCTGCGCTTGCGCGACAAGCGCCGCCGCTGAGCCGACCCGTCGAGATGGCTAACAATGCCCTGGGTGCCTACCGATTGGGTGGGGTGAGCGACGACCGACGCGCCGACGATGGTTTCAGCCTTATCGAGCTGATGGTGGTGGTGCTGGTCATCGCCATCCTGATCGGCCTGGCCCTGCCCACGTTCCTGGGTGCCCGCGAACGGGCTCAGGATCGGGCGGCGCAAGCCAACGTGCGCAACGCGATGACAGCCGCAATGGTGCTGTTCGCCGACGACGCCGACTTCTCTACCGTCAGTGCTGCCACGCTGGAAGAGATCGAACCCGCACTGGACTATGTGGGCGAGGCAACCGTCGTTACAGCAGGATCACAGGTCGGGTTCAGCCTCCAGGCGGGCAACGCTCGCGTAGTCATGGTGGGCCTGTCTGAATCTGGCGACTGCTTCTACATGCAGACCGACCGTGGCAACACCGTCAACACCAGCAGCGACCAGTTCGCAATTCGCGACCAGGCCACCGGTGGCGACTGCAGGGCCAACAACACCGGCGACCTCACCTGGGGCGCCGACTGGTAGGCAGGCCCCTCAGGCCGATCCGGCGCTGCGGCCCAGCGACCACACCGGCACCGGTTCGTCGAACCCCTTCAGGATGCGACGGCCCGCAGGCTCGACGGTGAACCGACGGGGTATCGCAGCCGCCACTCCCCGATCGCACAGGACCTCGCCCGGCACCGCATGGTCGCCCAGGCGTGACGCCAGGTTGACCACCGGCCCATAGTGATCGCCACCGCGTGTCAACAGGTCTCCGAACGCCAGCCCCCCACGTGGCATGACCCGGTCGTCGGCGAACCCACCGACCAGGTCCAGCGCGGCCGAACACCCGGCCTCGACCGTCGGGGCGGTGAACATCACCTCGTCACCGACGTGTTTGACCACCCGGCCCCCAACATCGGTGATCAGTTCGAACGCCCTGGCCTCGAAGTCGCGAATCACCTCGGCGAGGTCTTCGAAGCTGAGACGGCCCGAGATAGCAGTGAACCCAACCAGGTCGACGAACCCGACCGCCGACCTGTAGGCGAGACGGCTCTCGATGCGGTGTTGTGCCAGTCTCTGTCTCTCGGTGGACGCCGCGAAGTGGTGCCGCAGGAGGGCTGCGATGGCCACCGCTACCTGCTCGATCGCCTCGATGCCGGTGGCCAGCGCCCGCAGCGACGCGAGATGGGGCGACCCGGTCTGGTCCGAGTCCCAGATGGGCCCCTCGACAGCGTGTGAGTACGCCGAGATCGACCCTTCGCTGATACGTGCCACCGCGCTGCCGATCAGCCGCAGAAGGTCGTCGCGTTCGCTCTCGGGCATGAACCCCGAACCGATCAGGTGGAAAAGGCTGACCAGGGTGAGATCTTCTTCGGAGAACCTGACGCCGTCGTGCTCGGACAGCGGCACGCCCGACAGTCGGTAGATGTGATCGACGTCGGCCAGCGAAACGCCCGTGCGTTCGGCGAGTTCGGACGCGGTCATCGTGGCATGCCTGTAGAACACCGCATCGACCGGAAGAGCATCGACGGGTTGCGCCAAGATCTCGCCGATGAGCCTCTCGGACATGCCGATCCGCGCCAGCATCGCCGCGACCTCGGTGGCCTCGTCGCTGTTGAGGTGCTCACCGGCTTCAGCCATGCGACGAGCGTACTCGGGGGTCGGTGCTCGATTTCGGCGCAGGGCGCGGCGACTGATCGCAGTGCGGTAGAAAGCACCATGCGTCTCACCACCGTGTTCGGGCTCATGGCCTTGGTGCTGTCTGCCGTGTACTCGTCGGCGCCGGCCCCGGCGGCCGCACAGGAGCCGACGTCCCAGGCAGACGGCTACGTCGTGGGGCGCAGCGGCGCAGAGAGCTTCGCGATCCAACCCGGTTTCAGGGCGGTCGGCGCCGCATCGTCGGGCGGTGGCCTGTGGGTGGTCGATCGGGCCGGAACGGTCGAGGCTCTGGGCGAAGCCACCCACCTCGGCGGCCTCAGCGGCATTCGGTTGGATGCGCCGGTGGTGGCCATAGCCGCCACGCCCACAGGCCAGGGTTATTGGCTCGTCGCAGCCGACGGCGGAG
>JAGQSP010000202.1 GCA_020439485.1 Acidimicrobiales bacterium
AGCTCTTGGCCGGTGAGCGCAGCTTGTGTGTCGTCGACGGCCACCGTGTGGCGCTCGGCGAGGGCGTCGCGCAGGCGGCCGAGCAACAGGTCGTCGCTACGAAGTGCCGTCCCGGTGCCCCAGCGGCGTTGGGCGGCCATCTCGGCCTCCGTGCACAGGTTCAGTTGTGCAGCAGCGGTGCGGTCGTCGTCCAATAGGGCACGGGTCAGCGTCAGCACATGTGAGGCGACCGATCGAGGGTCAGGTGGCGCTACCGACCGAGCGATGTCGGCAATGAACTGACCTTCGGGCGACCCGTATGGCGTCAGTTGAAGCTGCAGCAGGTTCCGAGCATCGATCGAGCCGTTGTGAATCCACTCGACGGACACCTTGCGCGAACCGAACGCTGGGAACGCGGCGTGCGAGATGACGTTGACCAGTGCATCGACGTCGGCGGGTGGCGTGCGGCCCGGGGCCGAATGAGCGAGGGCGTCGAACACGATGGCTGCCACGCCGTCGTGGATCGAGCGCATCGGCAGGGTGAGGTCGGGCTCCACGGTTATCGGCACAACCTCGAGCACCGGTCCGATCACCGACTTCGCGACCTTGCCCCGACGGTGATGCACCGGAATGCCGACCGACACCTTTGTCTCACCGCTGAGTCGGGCCATCAATACGGCAGCGACGGTTGTCATCACTGTGGTCCAGCCGAGCTGTTCGGACAGGCTCGTCAGCCCTTCGGGCAGCCGCAGGTCGCTTGCGTCGGCGACGACGACCCGATGCGCCGGTGATGTCGCGCCTGTCTCTGCCCCCGATCCGTAGAGGTTGTTCAGCGGCGGGGGAGTCGGGTTCGCCTGCCAGTACAGCGCCGCGCGCTCGTGTCTGGTCGATGTGCCCACCGCCTGGTCGCTGATCCACTGGTGGTAGTCGGCCCGAGGACGGACCTCGCCGCCTTCGTAGATCTCAGCGGTTGCCTCGAAGACCAGCGCCGAAGAGGTGGCATCGGTCGCGAGGTGGTGGAGGTTCAGGTACCAGCTGGCAGAGCCGTCGGGGTGGGTGAAGATGGCACTGTCGTACAGGCACTCCTCGGGCCTCAGAGCAACACGTGCGCGGGTCGCGCACCAGCTGAGAGCTTCATCTCTGGTCGCTGTTGCGATGCGAGAAGTGGGCGCCTCTCCCCGTCTTTGCGTCCAGACGGCGCCGTCGGGGCCTTCGACGAGAACGTCGCTCAACACCCTCGTGCGGGCGACCAGCTCGTCGAAGGCATCCGCCAGCCTGGCTGCGACGACTGGCCCGTCGATGTGGGCGAGCAGGGCCATGTTGTGCGCGGCCGAGTCGGGACGGCGCCGCTGGCCCGCCAACATGGCTCGCTGTACCGGCGAAAGAGGGATGCCGGTTCGCGAGCTCACCGTTGGAGTCGCGTGGCGAGGTCGACCATACGAGCCACGGTCCCGAAGTTGTCCACGGTCACCTCCGAGGGCGGTACCTCGACGCCCAGTCGATCGCTCAACCAGTCGACGATTTGAACCACCCCGAGCGAGTCGAGGGCTTCTGTCTCCAGCAGGTCGGTATCAGAAGCGACCTCGACGTCGGGATCCAGCGACAGTTCGTCGTTGATGAGGGCGCAGAGTTCTGCTTGGAGCTGGAGAGGTGTCATGTTCGTTTCGTTTCGTTTCGCATCGCCGCCAGATCCGCTCGAATCTTCTTGCGATCCGTCTTGCCGCTGGACGTCTTTGGCATGTCGGCGGAACCGGTGATCATCCAAGATGTGGGAATGGCGGGCGGGGTCAACAAAGACGTTGCGTGTTTGCGCAGGTCCGATAGCTGCACAGGGGCTGAACACCCCACGGCCGCCAGCAGCTCTGTCGGCGAATCGGCCGGGTGAGGCGCCACGACCACCGTCGCAACCCCAGGGAATGACTCCAGAGTGGATTCGATCGCATCGAGTTCGAGCCTCACGCCTCTGATCTTCACCTGGTTGTCGACCCGGCCCTCGAACACGACCCCGTGTTCGGTAGTGCGCACCAGGTCGCCTGTGCGATACCAGACCCTTCCAGCGTCGTCTGTCTGGGTCCGGTCTCGGGTCAGGTCGGGCCGGGCGAGATAGCCGTCCATCATCGTGTCTGCGCTCAGCCACAGCTCACCGACGGATGTGTTGGTGGTCTGCATCGTCTGCACGTCGCGGATGTCAAACAACGCCCCCGGCCAAGGTTCACCTATGGGAATGGCGTCTAGTCGTGCGTGCTCGGGGGCGAGGTCCAGCACCGACACGACGTTCGTTTCGGCCGGGCCGTAGGCATTCTGGATATCGACATCGGGCAGGATCTGCATCAATCTCGCCACCGTAGAAGGCGGGCACGGCTCGCCGGCGTAGGCGATCAAGCGTAGGGAGGGTACGTCGGCGGCGGAGAGAGCGCCTTGGTCGAGCAGCGCCCGCAACAGCGTTGGTACCAGGTACCAGACCGTGCAGCCGTGGCGTCTGCTGTGGTCGATGACGCTGGCCGGAAACCGCAGAACCTTGTCCGGCACCGGCGCTATGCAACACATTGCCAGCGGAGCCGCGTACAGCTCGAGGGTCGACATGTCGAAATGCAGCGGTGCGATGCCGGCGATGGTGTCGCCGTCCCCGAGCGAGTGTGCAACCACCGCCGCGTCGGCGTAGGCCCGTGCGCTTCTGTGGGTGTGCACGATGCCCTTCGGGACGCCGGTCGAGCCCGACGTGAAGATGATGTAGGCCTCGTCGCTGGGCCTCGCTCTGTGCGGGAGCCGATGCGCTGTGGTCTCGCCGGCCGTGTCGATCGTCAGCTCCGCGTCGTCGCTTCCGAACTCGGGTGCAGCGACACACCTTGGGGAGGGCGCGACACGGTCGAGTTTTTGCAGCACCTTGGCACTGGCGACGACGGTCGATGCCTGGCTGGCCCTCACGATGTCCGCGACATGTGACGCAGGCGAGCGGGGGTCGACGGGCACAACGGACGCGCCGAGGTCCAGAAGTGCATGGATGGTCAGGTGTGATTCGATGGTCTTCGGTGAAGCCAAGACCACGCGGTCGCCGGGCGAGACACCCGCGGCGCAGAGTTGGGCGGCGAGGCTGGTCGCGGCCCGATTCGCTTGTTCC
>JAGQSP010000023.1 GCA_020439485.1 Acidimicrobiales bacterium
TCGGCGGGCGCTGGAAGAGCCCGGCAGGGCCGCTCGCGCTCGATCTGGCCTATGGCCAGGACGAGCGGCGATTCCGCCTGCACTTCGCGATTCTGGTGGCGTTCTGAGGACTTGCCAGCACGGTCGGGACAGGCACGACGGGTGACGTCCGGGGACGGCCTCGAGCGCATCGCGGCGGCGGTCGCCGGCGTCGCAGCGAGGCAAGTTGGGCACAAAAGCGTCGTTTGTTGTGCTGATGCAACATTGTCTCGGGCAATCCAACCAGAATGCCCCGTTTCCCTTGCGCCACCCGTGATCGACTCCGCAAAATCACCCCAACTTCTCAATCGAGAGGTAAGTCGGGGCGTTTGCAAGAGCCCCCAACTTAAAGCCAAGAGGAGAAACTCATGCAGAAGAAACTGATCGCGCTGGCCGTGGCCGGCCTGACCGCCGCCCCGGCTTTCGCTCAGTCGAACGTCACCGTCTACGGCATCATCGACGCCGCCGTTGCCTACGGCACCGCCGGTGATTCCACCTACACCGGTCTGCAGAACGGCGTGCTGTCCGGCAACCGTTTCGGCCTGAAGGGCTCGGAAGACCTGGGCAACGGCCTGTCGGCCGTGTTCACCCTGGAGCAGGGCTTCAACGTCGGTGACGGCTCGCCCAACTCGACCAAGCAGTTCCACCGCCAGTCGTATGCCGGCCTGAAGGGCGGCTTCGGTACCATCGCCCTCGGTCGCCAGTACGCCCCGGGCTACCTCTGGACCGCTCGCATCACCAACGCCCTGGGCGCCGGTGCCTACGAGCCGCAGGCCGTCCTGGCCTTCTCCAAGGGTCTGACGATCTCCCCGGGTTCGGGCGCTCGCTGGGACAACTCGATCAGCTACGACACGGGTGACATGGGCGGCCTAAACGTTCGCGCCATCTACTCGTTCCAGGGCACGATGAGCGAAGTCGACGGCGGCCCGGATGCTTCCGACGACGACCGCATCGGCCTGGGCGTTGCCTACAACGCCGGCCCGCTGAAGCTGGGCGTGGTCTACCACCAGGTGAAGGGTGCCGACGAGGACACCGACGAAATCTACCTGGCTGGTGCCTACGATCTGGGCGTGGTCAACCTGAACGCCAGTGTCCAGCAGGGCAAGCGTGACGAGAACACCGCCGCTGGCGTTAGCGAACTCGACGTCATGATCTACACGATCGGCGCCACCGTTCCGGTCGGCCCGGGCACGCTCCACGCCTCCGTCGGTCAGCTGTCGGACGACGCTATCGACGACGCCGACTCGACCTCGGCCTCGATCGGCTACACCCAGTCGCTGTCGAAGCGCACCAACGTCACCCTGGTGGTCAACCACACCACCAACGACGACGGTGCCGCCCGTGGCGTGCTGGTCGGCGAAGCTGGCGAGGGCTCGACCTCGGTTGCCGCTGGTCTGCGTCACACGTTCTGATCGTCACCGACGATCGAACGACGAAAACGGGCGCCTCGGCGCCCGTTTTTTCGTGGACCCCCGGCGAAGCCGCAGGTCCATCCACTACTGCAGCTTCTT
>JAGQSP010000203.1:0-748 GCA_020439485.1 Acidimicrobiales bacterium
ACGGTCAAGAACCCCGTCGAGTTGCATGGCACCACCCTTCAGCCCGGCAAGAAGGTGTCGCTGATGTACCTCTCGGCCAACCGTGACGAAACGGTGTTCGACGATCCGTTCAACTTCGACATCACCCGCTCGCCCAACCCCCACCTGGCCTTCGGACACGGCGCCCACTTCTGCCTGGGCGCCCACCTGGCCCGCCTTCAGGTGCGATCCCTGTTGCTGGCCCTGGCGCCACGAGTGCAACGGATCGAACTCACCGGCGAGCCCGAACACGTGTGGTCGAGCTTCATCAACGGCATAAAGCGGCTGCCGCTGAGGTTGGTGACTGCATGACCATCACCGACGTCGTCAAGGACACCCAGCTGAAGACCATGAACATGGTTCACCGCACACTGCTGTGTGTCTCTGGTGGTCGCATCGGTGCACGACTGGGCGACATGCAGGTGTTCAAGGTCACCACCACCGGCCGCACCAGCGGTAAGCCTCGCTCGGTGATGCTCACCAGCCCGCTACAGGTCGGCGACGGCTATGTGTTCGTCGCCTCCAAGGGCGGCGACGACCGCGACCCCGACTGGTATCGCAACATGGTGGCCAACCCCGAAATCACCATCGAGCCCGCAAACGGAGGCGCACCATTGGCGATGGTGGCACGCACCGCAACGCCCGACGAGAAGGCCGACCTATGGCCCCAGATCGTCGCGGCCTACAAGGGTTATGCGGGCTACCAGACCAAGACCGACCGCGACATCCC
>JAGQSP010000203.1:810-3864 GCA_020439485.1 Acidimicrobiales bacterium
GGGATGATCCTGGGTGCAGCCTTGGTCACGTACTCGCCGAACTGGGGCATGATCTGCGCCTGACGGCCGATCCGCGCTGATGCCTCGGCGGGGTCCAGTTCGTCGAGCCGAGCCGAGAACCGATCGGTTCCGTACTCGACGGTGATCTCTGGAGTGGACTTGAGGTTGTAGTACCAGTCGGGATTATCGGGCGCTCCGGCCTTGGACGCGAACACGGTGAGCACACCGTCCTCATCCAGCGCCACCAGCGGGATCTCGCGCAGCTGGCCGCTCTTGGCTCCGATGGTGTGAAGTATCACCAAGGGAGCGTCGCCGAACTGAGCGACCTTGCCCTGATTCGCTCGAAACTCGTCAATGACCTGGCGGTTCCAGTCGTTCATTTGTCTCCCCTGTTGGGCACCGTCGGCGCCGACCGCACGCAGGTTCTCACGATCGGGCCCGTCGAGCAACCAACTGCGCACGAGGGCGGCGCCCTGGCCGGCAGGGTCAGGATCCGTCGAAGCGTACGTACCGGCCTACGATGCCTAGGGCACAAGCGACAGACGAAGCGACGATGATCCCCGAGAACCGCACCCCCAACCAGATCCCCGAGACGACGAAGGCTGCGACGTTCAGGCGATACGGCCTGCCCCACGTCGTGGAGGTTGTGGACCGAGACCTTCCTGACCTCGGGCCCGGCGACGTGTTGGTCCGCGTGGCGGCAGCTGCCTTGAACCCCCTCGACGTTCACCTCATGACCGGAACTCCCTGGCTGGTACGTCCCCAGGCCGGGTTGAGAGCTCCGAAGGACGGCCGAATCGGTGTGGACTTCGCTGGCGAAGTCTTGGCCACCGGCGACACCGACGGCAAGCTGCGACCCGGCGACGAGGTGATGGGGGTAGCGCAAGGAACCTGCGCTCAATACGCAATAGCAGACGTCGGCCGCATCACACCCAAGCCAGCCGATGTCGACTGGCACCAAGCCGCCTCCGTTGGCGTCGCCGGGGTGACGGCGCTGCAGGGCCTGAGAGACAAGGCCAAGTTGCAAGCGGGACAATCGGTGCTGATAAACGGGGCGTCGGGCGGCGTAGGCACCGCGGCGATACAGATCGCCAAGGATCTGGGAGCTCACGTGACAGCGGTGTGCAGTGGACGGAACATCGAGATGGTCACCCGATTGGGGGCCGACGTCGCCATCGACTACACGACCACCGACTTCGTCGACACCTCCCGCACCTACGACGTGTTCTTCGACAACCAGGGAAACAAGCCAATCGGGGCCTGCAAGCGGCTGGTCGCCAGCGGCGGCACCTACCTCTTGGTGGGAGGCCCCAAACGAAACAGGGTGTGGGGGCCCGTGGGCCGCATGATCGCAACATTGGGTCGCTTCACCATCTCGGGCAAGAAGGCCAAGATGTTTGTGGCCTCCGAGAACGGAGCAGATATCGCGCTGTTGGCCGAGATGATGGCCTCGGGCCGGCTGCACATGCCCATCGACTCGGTATATCCGCTGACCGAGATCGAAGATGCGCTCGATCATCTCAGCGAGGGACATGCAGCCGGAAAGGTGATCGTCGAGCCCTGACCGCCGGACCCTGAGCGCTTCGGGTTGAGCCAGCGATCGATCTCGCGTCGGGTGTGATGCTGGATGACCATCCACTCACCCTCGGCCTGCCCGACCTGGAGATAGCAGCCCATCTTGTGCAGCTTGTGGTGGTGGAGTGGGCACAACAGGGCCAGATTCGCCAGGTCGGTTGGGCCGAACCTCTCCCACTCGCGGAGGTGATGAGCGTCGCACGCAGCAGGGTGACGGTCGCAGCCCTTCCAGACGCATTTGCCGTCGCGGATGGCCAGAGCAATGCGCTGCACCTCGTCGGCGTGGCGCCCCGATCGCCCGAGGTTCAACTGATGGCCGTCGGCCGAGATGACCCAGGCAAACAGCTCGGCCCGACGGTCGAGGAGATTGATCCACTCGGCAGCTGGCACCTGATCGCCAAACAAGGTGCGAGCGGCGGCCTTGGGATCTGCAAGGTCGAGAAGTGTCGATGCATCGATGACCAGGTGTGCCCCACCCCCAGAGCCGCCTGTACCCGTCAGAAGTCGCAGAAAGGCGTCGGCTCGACGCTGAGCCGCAGATCGTCTGGATGCGTTGGGCGCCCTGCGGCGAGCAGTCCCCTTGTCACCGCCATGCCATTCGGAACGATCTGCTCTTTCGAATCGCTCGACGATTCGACTGCCGGTCAGTGGGTCGGTGCGTAGCCAGAACCAATAGCACCCGTCGTCGTCGATGCCCCAGTTGAAGGCGCGGGCGGCCTTCTGACTCTCCAACCGCTCTGCAGCGGACCTCTGGTCGTTCTCGGCGACCGCTTTGCGCACCAGCAGCGCGGTGTGGTCGGTGTCGGCACACTCGATGGCCTCTTTGAGGAGGCCGGCCACCACCTGTATCGACAGATCGGCCCCGATGAGCAGATCGGCCTGCTCGGGGTTGATGAGTCCGGCCGAGAGTGCCGCATCGACGAACGGATAGCGGGACAAGAGTTCGGCGCGGCGCCGCTCGGCCGCCTCCTGTCGACCAGACGGTCTGGGAGCAGGCGACGGCTCGCTCTGCAACTCTGGCTCTGGCTCTGGCTCGGACTCGGACTCGGACTCAGACTCAGACTCGGCACCGGATGGGGCTCCGGGCCCCGTCGAACCAGAGCGTCCTTCGAGTACCTCGATGGCACGGTTGAGGCGAGCCACGTAGCCCGCAACCTTCGATGCGGCCCGCCGAGCGTCGGACAGGCACCGCCTGACCTCGACGAGGTCGAGTTCGGCGAGCTGGGCCTCTGGGACCAGTCGCAGCGAGATCAGTTCGTGGATATCCCCACCGGATGACATGAAGGTCATGGTATCGAACATGTGTTCGTTTAACAACTGTTACAGACAGAAACCTCACGAAATCTCTGATCCGAGCGTCCTGCCACTTTCCGTGATCGACCGGCCACGCTACGGTGCTGTGCGTGGCGCACCCGAGGTGGACCAGTTCGAGAGCAATGCGCATAGGCGCATTGGCGGCCGCCTTCACGGCGCTGGCCG
>JAGQSP010000204.1 GCA_020439485.1 Acidimicrobiales bacterium
ACCTCGCGCTGCAGGTCCTGAAGGCGCAGCAGGTTGGCCTCTGTGGCGTCGAGCCGACGCTCGGCCCGCTCCTTGCGCCGCCGATACTTCAAGATGCCGGCGGCTTCTTCGATGATGGTGCGCCGGTCTTCGGGGCGAGCGTTCAGCACCTGGTCGATCTGACCCTGGGCGATGATGACGTGTTGTTGGCGGCCTACACCTGCGTCAGACAGCAGCTCCTGGATGTCGAGCAGCCGGCACGAGACGCCGTTCAACGCGTACTCGGAGTCGCCCGAGCGATACAGAACGCGGGTGATGGTGACCTCGTTGAACTCGATCGGAAGGATTCCGCTCGAGTTGTCGAGCACCATCGACACCTCGGCACGCCCCAGAGCGGCACGTTTCGCGGTTCCGGCGAATACCACGTCGTCCATCTTCTGGCTGCGCACGGTGCGCGGACCCTGCGCACCGAGAACCCAGGCGATGGCGTCGACGACATTTGACTTACCAGACCCATTCGGCCCGACAACGACAGTGACACCGGGCTCGAAATCGAGACGGGTTGTGTCGGCGAAGCTCTTGAAGCCCTTGATGGTGAGCGACTTCAGGAACACGAGGCTCAGACCTGATAGTCGCAGTAGTAGTGGACGTTGCCCGAGACCTTCATCTTCTGGACCTCGCCCCGGCCGTTGCGCGACCGTTCACCGGCCCGACCATAGACCTCGAGGTACGAATCGAATCCGCCCGGGTTGCCGAACACGTCGGTGAACGGGTCGTCGGGCAAGGAGGTGCCGCGGTACTTGACCGCGTTGTGCATGGTCTCGACGATGGCGCGATACAACCGCCGGATCTCCTGGATGGTCACCCCGTCGGCAACGCGATCGTGGCGCAGCAACGCAGCGTGAAGGATCTCGTCGATGTAGACCGGGCCCAGGCCGACGACGAAGCTCTGGTCGCGGAGCAAGTCGTAGAGCTTTTGCCCGGTGCGCGCACGCAGGGTCTGACCGAACTGGGTCCAGGGGATGGGCTCGTCGATGGGGTCGAATCCCGTCGGCCGGGGCAGTTCGTCTGGTAGGGCCTCGGTGGCCACGATCCGCATTGCGTTCTCGGTGTCTGCGGGCGCGAGCATGCGCACCTGACCGCCCTGGGTGAACGTGACGACCAGAACGGTGTCGTCCTCGAGGGCGTCCTTGTTGGCGTTGCGGCGCATGACCACACCGGCGCTGAGATCGATGAGCATCGTCTCGTCGGTGTCGAGATCGAACAACAGGGTGGTGCCCTGACGGCGCACCGAGTTGATCTTGTTGCCGACCAGCTTGGCGGCAACCGCCTTTCGGGTCGAGAAGCCGTCGAAGAGGACCATCGGGCCAGACGCATCGACCTCCTTCACCTTGCGCGACGAGATCTCTTTGTCGAGATCTCTTCGCACAACCTCGGCTTCGGGTAGTTCGAGCATCATCGCTCCCTGACTTCTTCGAGTTCGGTTTGTTCGTTCAAGGCGGCCCATGCGCTGCGCGCCGCCGCCTGTTCGGCCTGCTTCTTGGTCTTGCCTGTGCCCCGGCCGTGCTCGACACCGTCGATGGTGACCACGGCGTCGAAACTGCGTTGATGATCTGGGCCATCACCCTCGACGTCATAGACCGGGAGGGTCTCGAAACGCCTGGCCGCCACTTCTTGCAGGAGCGTCTTGTGGTCGTGGCCGCCGGGGCCCGCAGCATGGTGCTCGATGCGGTCGCTCAGCAAGTCGAGCACCAACTCGCGGGCCGGCGCAATACCCCCGTCGAGGTAGACAGCACCGATGACGGCTTCGAGAGCGTCTGCCAAGATCGACGTCTTTTCGCGGCCCCCGCTTTGGTCTTCGCCCTTGCCGAGCAGCAGGGCGGGCCCGATCGATATCGATGTGGCAACGTCGGCCAACACGTGGGTGTTGACCACCGCGGCGCGCACCTTGGCCAACGAGCCCTCCGAGTGCTCGGGGTAACGGTGATAGATGTGATCGGTGACGACCAATCCCAGCACACTGTCGCCCAAGAACTCGAGGCGCTCGTTGGACGCAACTCCGCCGTGCTCAGCACACCACGACCTGTGAGACATGGCGCGTTCGATCAGCGAGGTATCGGCGAACGTATAGCCGATCCTCTCGGAGAGTCCCAGGAGCTCGTCCTCGTTCAGCTCGTCGACCCGAGCTTCGCGGCGACGTAGTCGACGGCGTCTCTGACCGTCTTCAGCTCTTCGAGATCTTCGTCCTCGATACGGAAACCGACCGTGCGCTCGCCGACCTCTTCCTCGAGGGCCTCGACCAGCTCGATCAGGGCGAGCGAGTCGGCTTCGAGATCGTCGGCGAACGACGCCGACTCTGTGACCTGTGACGGATCGATCTCGAGGATGTCGGAAAGCTGGTCGCGGATCAGCTCGAAGATCTGCTGGCGATCCATTGGCGGTTGTTCGACGTGCGTCTCAGCCGGCACTTGAACTCCTGAGGGGTCGTTGGGGCGCAAGCGAGTCTAGCGACTATCGACCGCGCGTTTCTCGGGGTGTGAGGTGGGGCGCTCAGCGCCCGATCGAGGCCCGCATCGCCGACACCAGGTCGGCGGCGGCCATGTCGCGGGCAACTGCGATGGCGTTGTAGATGGCGGTGGCGCCGCTGGACCCGTGACCGATGATGCTGACACCGTCGACGCCCAGCAGCATCGCTCCGCCGTAGGTGTCTGGGTTGAGCTCGGTGGCCAGTGGTGCCAACAAACCGATCGCCGCCGCAGCCTCGTCGCCGGCATCGGGACCCGTCAGGGCACCGAACACGGCCGAGACCATCGACTTGAGACCACCCTCGAGGGTCTTCAGAACGACGTTCCCGGTGAATCCATCGGTTACCACCACGTCGACGATGTCGGACATGACGTCGCGGCCCTCGACATTGCCGATGAAGTTGATGCCGTCGAGCTGGGCGAGAAGGCCGTGGGTTTCTTTGACCAACTCGTTGCCCTTGGACTTTTCCTCGCCAATGGACAGCAGCCCCACTCGCGGGTTCTCGTATCCGAAGCGGCGGGTGGCAAAGGCCGAGCCCATCTGTGCGAACTGCACCAGCCACTGCGCCTGGCAGTCGGCGATGGCGCCAGAGTCGAGCAAGACCGTGGGCGTTGACCCCGGCACGGGAATGGCTGTGGCGACCGCGGGCCGTGCCACACCCTTGATGCGGCCCATCTTCAGCAGCGAGGCAGCCACCATGGCGCCGGTGTTGCCCGCACTGACAAAGGCTGCCGCAGCGCCATCTCGCACGAGCTCGGCGCCACGAACCAGCGATGAGTCCTTCATGACCCTGACGCTGCGCGCCGGATCGTCGGCCATGTCGATGACCTCGGAAGCCGCCACGACCTCGAGTTCGGTGTCGCCAATGGCTTCGGGGCGGCCGACGAGGACCACCTCGACACCGAGTTCGCGGGCGGCTTGCTCGCCGCCGGCCACGATCTGGCCGGGGGCGTTGTCGCCACCCATTGCGTCGAGAGCGATGGTCAGGCGAGTGTTCATAGTGAGATCAGTCGACTTCGACGGCCTGGCGTCCCTTGTACCAACCACAGTTGGGGCACACGACGTGCGGCAACTTGGTGGCGTCACAACGGGGGCACACGCTGCGGGCGGGAGCACTGAGCTTCCACGCCGAGGCGCGGCGGCTGCGCGTCTTTGACTTGGAGGTTTTCTTCTTGGGGACAGCCATCGTCGGTCCTGGTGTGATCGATCGGATTCGCTCGCGGTAGCACGTCGCCCGAGGCGAGCAGTGACGAACGGGAAATGTTATCCGCTGCGGGGCCGCTCGGCTACCCCTCGTCGAACTCGAGTGCGTTCAATGCCGCCCAGCGCGGGTCGGCCAGCGGGCGCTCATCGGCAGAATCATCGTCTTGGGCCGCGTCGGCAGCGGCGCGCGCCAGCTCCTCGGGAACCCGATCGCAGTGCCCGATCCCCCCAAAGGGGCAGCGCACCACCACCGGCAGTTCGAGCAGAACCGCATCGTTTACCAGTGGGCCGAGGTCGAGTGTCTCGGCGTCGAGTTTGTATGTCTCCTCGTCGAGTGGGCTGTCGGCATACAACTCGTTGACGTGAGCCGACAGTTCGCCCGAAACCTCGTCGAGGCAGAGGTTGCACGACCCCAGCCATCGAGCCTCTACCGCGCCGGCGACGGTGACGCCCTCGGCCGCGGATTCGATCTCGACGTCGACGACCACGGGCGAGCTCGGATCGACCCGGCTGTCGGCCACGGCCAGCCCGTCGAGCAAGACCTCGAGCAGCACGGGTCGGCGGTTGCGCGGCCGCTTTCGCAGATCGTGCAGCGGCACTCTCAGATCGTCGCCGTTTTCACCCGCGTTGCTGGGCCCCGCCGCGGGCATCTCAGTAGTCGTCCTGATCGAACAGCAGGTGCCGCTCGGCCGCCTCGGCCTGCGACTGCTCGTCGGCCTCACGCAGGTCTATCTCGGCCTGCGACTCGGGTTCGTCCTCGGTGCGTGGCAGTGCCCGCAGACGTTGACGCCCCTCCTGGACTGCCGCCGTGACCTTGGCCAGCGTGTTGTCGAAATGCTCGAGCCGCTGTTCGCACCAATCTTCGGTTTCGCGACGATGGCGACGGCCCTCGGCCTGGGCTTCGGACACGATCCGCGCGGCGCGGGCATCGGCCTGCCTCACCACCTCGGTGCGCTGCACCATGGCCTCGGCCTGCCTGGCGGCCTGCTCGACGATGGCGGCGGCCTCAGCGCGGGCTGCGTCGAGAAACTCTTCGCGCTCTTTCAGCAACCATCGGGCCTGGCGGATCTCCGACGGCAGGTCCTCCAGCATCAGCTCCAGCAGGGCGATTATCTCGTCACGGTTGACAACCACCGACGAAGACAAAGGCATCGGCCTGGCAGCCTGCAACAAAGCGATGACCTCGCGTACGCGGTCGTCGAGCGTTGGTCCCTCGGCGGCGAGTGCGTCGGCGTCGCTCATCTCAGGAACCTCTCCCTAAGGGCCTCCGCGACAGGTTCTGGAACCAGATCGGTGACGTCGCCGCCCATCTTCGATATCTCCCTGATGTATCGCGACGCGATGAAGCCGTTGGCTGCCGTGGCCGGCAGGAAGGTCGTGAGGATTCCAGATGCGTGGCGATTCATCTGCGCCATCTGCATTTCGGTGTCGAAGTCGGTGACACCACGAACACCCTTGACGATGATGTCGGCGCCGACGGCGGCCGCCGCATCTATGACCAACCCCTCCATCGCGGTGACGTCGACGTTGTCCAGGTGACTGGTCGAGCGTGCGATCAGGTCCATACGTTCGTCGTCGGTGAAGAACGGGGTTGCCTTGGAAGGATTGCGCATGGCGGCCACGACAACCCGGTCGAAGGCGCGCGACGCGGCCTCGACGATCTCTAGGTGTCCGAGGTGGAACGGGTCGAAGGTACCTGGATAGAACGCCTTGGCCATCGTTGATCGAAGCTACCTTTCTTCGCGTTCCAGCACAGCGATCGTGGCTCTGCCGTACCTGGACGATTTCAGCTCGACCCAGCCATCTGGCACTGCGATGGCCCGATCGGACTCGACGACCGCGTACTCGCTCGGCAGGCGGGTCAACAACTCGCCCCAACCGTCGAACTCATATGGCGGGTCCAGCAGGGCCAGGTCGAAGGTCGCCGTCGAGTCTGTCAGGAAGCGCATGGCGTCGCTGCGCTCGACGCGAGCCTGGTTGGTGAGCCCGAGCGCCGACAGGTTCTGCCTGACGGCGTCGACACACCGCGGTGACGAGTCGACGAACACGACCTGCGCGGCACCTCTGGACAAGGCCTCGATGCCAAGGGCCCCCGAGCCGGCGAACAGGTCCAGAACAACTGAACCGTCGATGAGGTCGAGGCTCTCGAGACGGTTGAACGTGGCCTCACGGGCCCGACCCGAGGTGGGCCTCGCCTCCAGCCCGTCTGGAGCCTCCAGACGCCGCCCTCGATGTGTCCCGGCCACTACGCGCATGGCTCGACGCTATCCATCTGCGACACTGGCCGTGTGGCTGGACTGGACATCCCCAAGATCATCGACTGCGTCGACTGCGGGGGCCGTTGTCACCTGCAGTCGTACCCCGACCCCGACGACGGGTTCTTACCTGGCGACATCGTCAGCTACAGGTGCGTCGACTGCCTCGATCGATGGGATGTAGAGATCGACGAGGGTTTCGTTGCGCCCGACGGATGACAGACTGTCTCCATGGACCACACCCCTATGGAACCCCAGCTCTTTCGTCTGAAGCGATGGTTCCGGATCCTGCAGATCACTTCGAGCTTCCTGCTGATCTTGTTCGGCTCGACGAACCTGTTCGCCGGAAGCTGGTACGTGTTTTTGGGCATCGTGTTCGTGGGCTTCGGTTTCTACACCCTCGGCCAGGCCATGTACGCCGGCGTGGTGGCCACCGAGGAAGGCCTCAACGTCAGGCTCAACGCCAGCAAGCCCAAGTTCTACGCGTGGGAAGACATCGACTACGCGACGCCCGGTTCGCCCCTGATGCTTCGCCTGATCGACGGCAAGATCGGCAGGCTGCCGCCCTATCTGGACGACTCCGACGAGCTGCGGTGGATGATCGACGACACCGT
>JAGQSP010000205.1:0-1030 GCA_020439485.1 Acidimicrobiales bacterium
CGTCTGACACCTCCATGCCTCGCAGCGGCGAGGGCTCGATGGAGGCGACCTCGGCGGGCCGCACGATGGTTCCCGACTCGTCGATCCACACCGCCATCGGCACATTGACGATGCCGAACAACTCGTCGACACGGTGCTGGCTGTCGATCAGCGAAGGATGCGTCGGCGATGCGGCCTCGATCCAGGGGCGCGCCTGGGCCGGGTCGAGGTCGAGGGCCACGGTCACCACGGTGAGCCCGTCGGCCTCGAACTGGCTGTGCAATGCCTGCCACCCGGGCAGGCTGGTTCTGCAGCCTCACCAACTGGCCCACGCCACCAGCAGCACCTTGCGCCCGTGCAGGGCCGACAACGAGAACGGGTTGCCGTGTGCGTCTGGCAGCGTCAGCTCTGGGGCCACGGCCGAGGCCAGGGCGCTGCCGCTTTCTGGGCCCAGGGCAACGAGGCCGTGCTGTTCGTCCTCGACCACCGCCATGGCCAGCCGCTGGGCCGCCACTCGCACGTCGATGCGGCCGTCGGCGCCAACGGCATCGGCAGCGGGCACACAGCGCACGTCCTTGCACAGACCCTCGGGCTTGGGCACCCATCCGGTAACAGCAGCGAACTCGGCCTGGTCGACGGTCGATGACTGGAAGATCACGACGGCAACCGTAGCTGGTGCAAGACTGGGCGCCATGGGGACACCGCTACAGACATCACATTTCGTGCCCGACGGCTCTGGCCCAGCGCTACGGCCCGACATGACCATCGGCCAGCGCCTTCGAGACGTGGCAGCCGAGGTTCCCGACAGGGAGGCACTCGTCGAAGGCATTTCGGGCGGGGGGCGCCGGTGGACCTACGCCCAACTGCTGGCCGACGCCGAGCGCTGCGCCAACGTGCTGCTCGACCACTTCCAACCGGGCGAACGCGTCGGGATATGGGCCCACAACCTGCCCGAGTGGGTAATCGTCGAATACGGCGCCGCCCTGGCCGGGCTGACACTGGTGACTCTGAATCCCAGCCTGCAACCGTCCGAGGCCGCCTATGTACTCGG
>JAGQSP010000205.1:1105-2962 GCA_020439485.1 Acidimicrobiales bacterium
GACCTGCCCGAGCTGAGAACCATCCTGCGCCTCGACCAGCTGGCCGAGATGATGGACGCGGTCACCATGCGTGACGAACTGCCCCAGGTGTCCAGCGAACAGCCGGTGCAGGTGCAATACACCAGCGGCACCACCGGCTTCCCCAAGGGTGTGGTGCTGCGCCACCGCAACGTGGTCGACAACGCCATGCTGTGGGCAGACCGCGTCGAGGTGCCCGACGGGGCGTCGTGGCTGTCACCGATGCCGCTGTTCCACACCGGCGGCTGCGTGATGGGGGTCCTGGGAGCGCTCGATCGCCGCGCCAAGTTGGTGCTGATGCCCATGTTCGAGCCGGGGCTGTTCCTCGAGCTGATCGAGACCGAGCAGATCGAGATGGCCGGGGCAGTGCCCACCATGCTCATCGCAGCCATGGAACACCCCCAGTTTGCTACCCGTGACCTTTCGTCGTGGAAGGCGGTGGTGTCGGGAGGCGCACAGGTGCCCGAGGCGTTGGTTCGCAAGATCGAGTCGACCTTGGGGGTCGATTTCACCATCGTCTATGGCCAGACCGAATGCTCGCCGGTGCTCACCAACACCAAACCGTCGGACACACCCGAGGACAAGGGCCTCACGGTGGGCCCGCCGATACCCCACACCGAGCTGAAGATCGTCGACCCCGACACCCTCGAAACCGTGCCCCTGGGGCAACAGGGCGAGCTGTGGGCACGCGGCTATTTCACGATGCTCGAGTACTTCGACAAGCCGGCCGAGACCGCCGAGACACTGCTGGCCGACGGCTGGGTGCGCACCGGCGACCTGGCCACCATGGACGAACGCGGCTATTGCCGCATAGTCGGACGCCTGAAGGACATGATCATCCGCGGCGGCGAGAACCTGTTCCCCGCCGAGATCGAGGAGGTCTTGGTCAAGCATCCCGGCGTCGCTGAGGCCGCGGTGGTGGGCCTGCCAGATGACAAGTGGGGCGAGATCGTCGCGGCGTTCATTCGACCCGCCGACGCCGCTACCCCGCCGACGGTGGCCGAACTGCGCGACCACATGCGCGCCAGCCTGTCACCCCAGAAGACACCCAGCCGCTGGTACTCGATGTCTCAGTTCCCGCTGACCGGGTCGGGCAAGATCCAGAAGTTCGCCCTGCGCACAGCGTGGCAAGAGGGCGCCTACCAAGACTGCGAGCTCTAGTCCGATGGCAACAACCAACTTCGACACCACCACCGGGCAGATCGATGTGTTGTCCAACGTCGCCTACATCGATGGACCACCGCACGAGGCGCTGGCGTGGCTGCGCGCCAACCGACCGCTGCACCACCAGACGATCGACGACCCGATCTGGATCGGCGAGTCGTATGTCCTGACCCGCCATGCCGACGTCAAGGCCGTCAGCGTCGACCTCGAGAACTTCGGCAATGGCGAAGGCCACAACCTGCGAAACGACCATTCCGACGACGACACCAGGCACCTGCTGAACAGCGACCGACCCAAACACACCGACCTGAGGTCGGTGATGAGCCGCGAGTTCACACCCAGGGTGGTCCGCCAACTGGGCGACACCTATGCGAACCTCGCCTCCGATGCGGTGCAGGCCGTTGCCGACGAGCAGTCGTTCGATTTCGTAGAACGAGTCGCCGTCGAGGTTCCGATGAAGGCCATCGTCGCCTTGATGGGTGCACCGGTGGAAGACCAGGACCGCATCCTGCGTTGGAGCAACGCCACCATCTCCAACATCGACCCCGACTATTCGCCGACCCCCGAAGCCCGAATGGAAGCCTTCGGCGAGATGACCGAATACGCAATGATGCTCAAGGCCGCACGCGACGCCTCGGCCTCAGACGACGTATCGGGCCTGCTGGTGCAGGCGCT
>JAGQSP010000206.1 GCA_020439485.1 Acidimicrobiales bacterium
CCTCGTCTGTGCCGACGTACTTGTCGGGGTCCTTCGTGGACAGGTTGAACACGAAGTCCTCGAACCCGAACGCCTTCAACACCGAGAGCACGAAGTCGAGCAGGCGCGCGATCTCGTCGGCCAACTGTTCTTCGGCGACATAGATGTGCGAATCGTCCTGGGTGAAGCCGCGTATGCGCATCAGCCCGTGCAATGTGCCCGACCGCTCGTAGCGATACACAGTGCCCAGCTCGAAGAGCCGCAGGGGCAGTTCCTTGTAGCTGCGTTGCCCGTGTCCGAAGATCAGGCAGTGCATGGGGCAGTTCATCGGCTTGGGGTAATAGGTGCCGTTGTCCATCTCCATGGGCGGGTACATGCCGTCGGCGTAGAAGTCGAGATGCCCTGAGGTCTCGAACAGGTTCGCGTTGGCCAGATGGGGCGTGTAGACGAACTCGTAGCCGCCCTTCTCGTGGCGTTCGCGGCTGTAGTCCTCCATCACCTTGCGGACGATGGCCCCCTTGGGGTGCCACACGGCCAGGCCACCGCCGAGCTTGGTCGGAAAGCTGAGCAGGTCCAGCTCGTTGGCCAGCTTGCGATGGTCGCGCTTGGCGGCCTCTTCCAGGCGGGTGAGGTGATCCTTGAGGTCTTTCTTCGAGGCCCACGCTGTGCCGTAGATGCGCTGAAGCATCTGGCGGTGTTCGTCGCCGCGCCAGTACGCGCCCGCGACGCGCATCAGCTTGAAGTGGCCGAGGCGCCCGGTGTGTGGAACATGGGGGCCACGACACAGATCGACGAACGTGTCGGTGTTGCGGTAGGTCGTGATGACGTTGCCTTCGGGGCCCGATGTCGGATCATCGGCCTCACCGTCGAGGATCTCGCGCTTGTACGGGTGGTTGGCGAACAGCTCGTCTGCCTGCGCTCGGTCGACCTCGGCGCGGATGAACGGCTGCTTCTGGTTGACGATCTCTCGCATCTTTTGTTCGATGCGATCGAGGTCGTCGTCGCTGAACGTCTGACCGTTGGGCAGATCGAAGTCGTAGTAGAAGCCGTCGGTGATGGGAGGGCCGATCGAGAACGTGGCGCCCGGGTAGAGCTCGAGCACGGCTTGGGCCAAAACGTGGGCGGTCGAGTGTCGGATGACCTCGAGACCCTCGTCGGTGTCGGGGAACACCAAAGACACGTTGGCGCCGTCGGGTAGCTCGCGGTTGAGGTCCAGTTGCTGACCGTTGGCAACGGCGACCAGAGCCTCGCGGGCGGCCCTGCCACCCAGAGAGTCGGCCAGACCGGCGCCGGTGGTCCCGGCGGGCAACTCTCGTTCGCTGCCGTCTGGGAGCACAACGCTGATGCTGCTCATCGCCTTCGCCTTTGCCTTGGTGTTCGGGAACGACCTTCGAGGATACCGACCACTGCGGTGCGGCCTTCCCCGAATTGTGCTGGACTCGGGTGATGTCGACGCTTGACGAGACCGCTCCCGCCTTCATCGAGATAGCCCACCGCATCGTCTGGTGCACCGCAGCGACGGTCGACCCCGACGGTCGTCCCCGGACTCGCATCTTGCATCCGATATGGCAATGGGACGGTGGCTCGTTGATCGGTTGGATCGCAACCGGCCCCACCCCCGTCAAATCGGCAGCACTCGACATCATGCCTGCCATGTCCGTGAGCTACTGGGACTCGACCCACGACACCGTCAGCGCCGATTGTGACGTGACGTGGCACGACGACCTCGAAACCTGCACCACCGTGTGGAACCTGTTCGCCCAGGGTCCAGAACCCGTCGGGTACGACCCGTCGATAATCCCCGGTTGGGACGGCCCAGATTCGGTGGGTTTCAGGGCCCTTCGCCT
>JAGQSP010000207.1 GCA_020439485.1 Acidimicrobiales bacterium
GTTCGACCGGGTGTTGTTCGAGGTATGTCAGCAGCACTTCGAGGTACGAAGGCACCACCTGCATAACGCCGACCTTCGCTTCGACGATGAGCTCGGCGAACCGGTCGGGCTGCATGATGGTGTCCTGGTCGACGATGAGCGTCGAGCCACCAACCAGCAGCGACGACACGAGCTGCCACAGCGAGATGTCGAAGCACTGGGGCGCGATCTGGGCGACAATCTCACCCTCGCCGATGCCGAAGTCGTCGATCTTGGCGTAGAGGTGGTTGATCATTCCGGCGTGCTCGCACATTGCGCCCTTGGGTTCGCCCGTCGAACCCGAGGTGAAGTAGATGTAGGCCAGCTGATGCAGCCCGACAGCGATGTTCGGGTTCGTTACCGCCGCCGAACTCGCGAGCATGTCTTCGACATACAGCTGCCTGGAGGGTGGCAGCGAGCTCAGCGCCTCGGTCAACGTTTCGGTGCTGCCCCGCTCGGTCACGATCAAGGTGCAGCCCGCCCGGGCCAGGGTTCGCTCGATGCGGCCTGGAGGGAAGTGCGGTTCGATGGGCAGATACACCCCACCCGCCTTGAAGACGCCCAGCACCGACGCCATCCACCCGAGGTTTCGTTCGGTGACGACGGCTACCACCGTTTCGGTTGTGACACCGTTCTCGATCAGAGAATGGGCGATACGGTTCGCGTTCTCGTTCAGCTGGGCGTACGTCCACGCGTCGCCTCGACAGCGCGCTGCGATCGCGTCGGGATGACGTTCGGCTCGCTCTTCGAAAAGCTCATGCATGCGCTTGTCCGGCAGCTCGCGTTCAGGCCCGCTGAGCCCTTCGATCTGGAACTCGAGTTCGTCGGCTCCGACGACGCTGTGGCGAGCCACTATTGCCCCGGGTCGTCGCACAGCAGACGTAGCGCCCGAACGTGGTACCCGGCGATTCGCGTCGCGTATTCGGCGCTGAAGTGGCTGGTGTGATGCCGCACCCTCAGGTGTGAGCCGGCGATGCCCCCGTACACGCCGACACCCAGCCACACGGCGTCTGGGAGCGAGCCGGTGTTGTCCAGCGACCCCACCACCGTCTCGAACAATGGCGTTTCGAGGTTCAGGTCGGATCGCAGCGCGCCCAGGTCGAACCCGGCGTGCCTGGTCGCGTCCGCGGCGACCGAAGCCGCATCGCCAACCAGCTCACCGAAGGTCTTGTCGCCACCGATGCTGAGGTGGCACGGGAGCGCGACTTGGACCTCGTCGTCGGGAATCAGGCCCATGACGACGTCGCGTTCTCCGGTGAGCGACGCCACAACGTGCGTGTGCGCCGCCAACAGGACCGCTGTGACCGAGGTGTTGAATCGCTCCGACAGGTCGCGGACCCGAGCCATCAATTCTGTGTCGATGCCGACACTCGTGTCGGCGACGCGATCGGTGAGGTCGATCGTCCAACGCGGTAGCGGTGTGAAACCGCCAGACATCAAGACGTCGTGCCAATAGCGCCTGCTGTCCAGTGTCTCAATCGGTGCGTTGGTGGTTGTTGTTGCATCTGTCGTGGTCGACACGAGTTCCGCCCCCTGGTCTATATGTATGAGTGCTTCGAGCTCGCGGCTGGGGTTCTCGCCCCAGTGGCTGCCCGGCACGACGTCGCTTCCCTTCATCAGGAACGAGGCCGCATCGAGCGTCGCTCCGTCTCCCATCGTCACGCCGTAGTGCACGAGGCTCCCGACCCCGAGCGTGACTCCCGATCCGATGACGATGTCGTCGGACTTGAACGAGCCGTCTTCTTGCGAGTGCGGCTGGATGAGAGAACCTGCGTTGAATACGCAGTCATCGCCGATGGTGACCATGGTCTTTTCGATGATTGCGCAGCCGTCGTCGAACAGGCGCTTGCCAACCCGAACCCCGTAAAGCCGCCACATGACGCTCTTGAACGGCGTGCCGTTGAACACCGCCGGCTGCGAGCTGAGCTTCCAGAACCGCTCGATGCGCCACGACCTCCGGTCGTAAATCGAGCAATGCATCGGTTCGAGGTCGCGGAACCCGATGCTGGCGCGTTCGGCAACCGCCAGATAGACCGGAGCGACGATGGCTGTAGCGATGGCCGTCGCGAAGAAGCCCAACGGGCCGAGCGCATCGAAAGCGTCTATGGCGCCTACAGCGACTGCAACAACCGTGGTCGTCAACAGATACCGATGCGACAGGCCCAAGATCATCGAAGCGATGTTGCTTCGGTTCTTCGCCCTCAGCAGGCGCGGGAACTGCTCGCTCTCACGAAGTTCGGCGAACTCTTGATCGCGAAAAACCGATCGAGGTATCTCGAACGCGGGTGATCCGAGGAATCCGACTCCGTCGCGTCGTTCGCCGGATGTGGGTACAACCGTCTTCGACGCCAGCAGGCAGTTGTCGCCGACGGTGCTGTGGGACGGGTAGAAGATGTTGTTGCCGAAGAAGCTGTCGGAACCAACCCGAACCTCGTTCACCCTAAACGACGTGCTCGAGTAGTCGTTGTTGAGTGCGTAGAAGCCGTCGGCGGCCATGGTGCCTGGACCGACCGAGACGTAGTACGGGTTCTCGTGGACGACGCTGGTTCCGAAGTTCGACCCTGTCTGCTTCTCGAACGACACGTCGTATCCGATCAGCTTCAGGTAGTGGACGATGTAAGAGGTGTCCCCGAGCAGCCAGGTCCAGAACTTCGAGTTCGTGAAACGCTCGATTCCGCGCTGAGCCATGTAGTGAAGGCCGTAAAGGCTGTACGTGGTGTTCGGCCGGACAAACACCGACAGGACTCGTCCCGCCGCCACCGCAAGTGCGAGGCGAACGACCATCAGGGTTACGAACACCAGCCCGGACAGGATCAGAACCGATACAAGGTCGAAGCCCGCCGAGATACCCAGGAAGCTGTCGGTCTCACTCATCGCCCAACGCCAGTCGGCGAGCGCTCCAAACGCCACCGTCGGGAGCGGGAGGGTGACGAGCAGGTGGAACGACAGCTGCAGTAGGCCGTAGCCGAACCGTCGAAGGGTGGACGCGAGGCCCGCTTCGACGGCCATGTAGTCGACGTCGCTATCGGTCGTGGCGGGCACGCCGACCCGTCGCTGGCCCGCAGGGATCGACTGGCCGACCCCCAGCGAAGACGAATGGCCGAGTTGGGCGCCGTCGCCGACCTCGCTGTCGATCTCGAGGACGGTGGCTTCACCGACGAACGCGTTGTCGCCGATGCGCACCGTTCCGGTCTGGATGACCGAGCCGGTTGCCCTGTAGCCACTGAACACTGCCGAGCGCCGGATCACCGCGCCAGATCCGATAGAGATGAGGTCGGTGCAGACAGGCATTCCACGAGAGAAGATCACGGCGCCTTCGCCTATGCGGGCGCCGAGCAACCGCAGGTACACCGGGAAGACGGGTGTGCCGGCGAACAACACGACCGGATTTGCCCGAAGCGCTGTCTTGACGAGCCAGAAGCGGAAGTATCGGAGACTCCAGATGGGAATGGTCTCCACCTTGAAACGACCGACAAGGGTCCACTTGAGTGCAACTGGGAACAGGGCCAGGCCTACGAAGTGTCCGCTGCCCACGATGATCGCCCGCAGGTATGTCTGGACCGCTCCAGAACCGTTCGCCACCCACTCGTATCCAAACGACAGGGTGAGCGACAGTGCCAGGGCGGTGACGATGAACGTTGCGAGCTGCAGTGCTCCGCACAGCCAATACGAGGCCGTCGATGCTGGGGCCGCCGAGGAGTGCAGGGTCGTGCGCGGTCCGTCGGTATCGCGTTGTCCCGCTCGATTGTCGGAATGGGACGTCTGTGCGATCGCTATCTGGTGCTCGAGGTGATCGGCCAGCCGTGCCGCCGTGGGGTTCTGGTAGACGTCCTTTATTGCCACAGGCGGCAGGCCCGGAACGCTGCGCAGGCGAGCGCAGAGTTGGGCGATCAGCAACGAATCGGCCTCGAGCTCGTCGAAGAAGTCGGCGTCGGCGTCGATGCCGTCACGTTCGAGTACCGACTCGAGCGCGATTGTGAGCGCCAGCAGAATCGAAGACTGTTCCTTGCGGATCGCGACCTGTCCAGCTCGGGAAATGGCTCCTGCTCCACCCATTGGAAGCCCCTCAGATTCGCGGCGCATGCCGTTGCGCCCGCTACTTCGACTATTCGCCACCTGCCGGCGGTGTCCAGGGCCCTTGGTCCCAGTTGCAGTTTGAGTAGCGTTGTTTTTGGGCTGATAACTCTCTTCGTGGTGATGGCATCGCTGCAAGTGTCGAATTGATAGGTGTAACCACACCGGCTCGCGACCGTCTGGAAGGATGTGGATCCCGATCTCACACCAGACCAGACGGCGACGGTTGCGGCACTGGTCGAACGTCTCGTGGCGTTCCACGCTGAACTGGAACCAGCAGAGCAGGCCGAGTTGGAACGTATCGTCTGGGCGTCGCTGCCCGCCCCTGACCGTTTCGCCCTGAGCGGACGGGCTGAGCCATTCTCGGAGACCGAGAGCGCGCTCGTCGACCGACTCGCAGCGGAGATCTGATCGTGAGCGAATCGGTGACCCTCATCATGAAGGCCACGCGGTTGTGCAACCTTCGTTGTGACTACTGCTACGACTGGCGTGCCGAGAAGAACCAGATCATGTCATTCGAGGTTCTGGCGCACACGATCGCACGGGTCCTGCGCCACCAAGAACACCGGGTCGTTGAGTTCGTCTGGCACGGGGGCGAGCCGACACTGCTCGGCATGGAGTTCTTCGAACGGGCCATGCTGTTGCAGGCCCGCTTCCGCCGCACCGGACAGATCGTCCGCAACACCATCCAGACCAACGCGACACGCGTGGACGGCGAGTGGGCGGACTTCCTCGCCCGACACGACTTCGAGGTCGGCGTCTCCATCGACGGTCCGGAGGCCATTCACGATCGGACCCGCCTCTACGCGAACGGCAAACCGTCCTGGAGTGACGTGCGAACCGGGTTGCGGACACTCGTCGATCGCGGCGTAAACGTCGGAGTCTTGATGGTTGTCGACCGCCCCGTCCTCGACCTTGGCCCTCGCAGGGTCGTCGACTTCTTCATCGCCGAAGACATCAAGGCCTACGGCCTGCTGGCCGCCAAGCCGGCGAGCCAAGTGGAGCGAACCCCTGGCGAAGCGACGCCCCACTATGTGACGCCGCGCGAAATGAGCGAGTTCCTGATCGGTGTCGACGAATGCCTCGCGGCCCACGGCGACCCAGACATCCAGGTCCGCGAGCTCGAAGCCTTGCGCACCAAGATTCGTGGATCGGGACGGCGCCACTGCACCTTGTCGGGATTCTGTGTCGGCAAGTACTTCGTCGTCGAGCCCGATGGCGAGGTCGCCCATTGCGATCTGTTCGTCGGCGACCCCGACTACACGCTGGGCAACGTTCTGGAGGACACCTTCTCGGACTTCCGAGCCTCATCCAACGCCACAAACCTGCGCGGCCGCAACGAGCGCGAAGTGGCTGC
>JAGQSP010000208.1:0-151 GCA_020439485.1 Acidimicrobiales bacterium
GGGCGACGCAGATCGAGGTCGCGCAGAATCGCAGCCGGACGCAGGTCGAAGATCTCGCGCACGGCCTTCTCGATGGCGTCGGGGTCGACCTTCTCGGTGCCGAACGTCTCGACCAGGATCGACATGGGCTTGGCCACGCCGATGGCGTAGG
>JAGQSP010000208.1:287-487 GCA_020439485.1 Acidimicrobiales bacterium
TAGGTGTCGACGATGATCTTGCGCCCGGTCAGGCCGGCGTCGCCGACCGGACCACCGATGACGAAGTTGCCAGTCGGGTTTACGTATACCTCGAAGTCGTCGTCGCGATACTGCTCGGGTATCGACGGGATGATGACCTGCTCGATGAGGTCGGGACGGATCATCGAGTCGCGGTTGATGCCGTGATCGTGCTGGGTCGA
>JAGQSP010000208.1:582-3695 GCA_020439485.1 Acidimicrobiales bacterium
TCGGTGAGGCGCTCGGCCATGCGGTGGGCAACATGGATCGGCAGCGGCATGAGCTCTTCGGTCTCGTTGCAGGCGTAGCCGAACATCATTCCCTGGTCGCCGGCGCCCTGCTTGTCGAGGATGTCATCCTCGCCGGACGAACCCGAGCGAACCTCTTCGGAGTCGTCGACACCCTGAGCGATGTCGGGCGACTGCTCGTCGAGGGTCACCATGACACCGCAGGCGTTGCCGTCGAACCCCAGCGAGCCCCGGTCGTAGCCGATGCCGTTGATCGTGCCCCGAACGACGCGGGGGATGTCGACGTAGGCCTCGGTGGTGATCTCACCCGCCACCACCACCAGGCCGGTCGTGATGAGCGTCTCGCATGCGACACGGCTGGCCGGATCCTGCTCGAGCAAAGCGTCGAGGATCGAGTCCGAGATCTGGTCGGCCATCTTGTCTGGATGACCTTCGGTCACAGACTCCGAAGTGAAGGTGTATCGGTTGCTCACGCCGGCTCCTCGATTTGGCGATGTATGAACGTTGTAACCATCGGCCGAGACGACCGATTCATGAGGTCGGATCGCTGCTGCGAGCTGCGACCACTTGGTCGAGAATCGCCTTGGCGATGTCTCGTTTAGATCTGAGGGGTACTCCCACCGAACCATTTGCAGACACGATGGTGACCTCGTTCGTGTCGTGGGCAAAACCTACATCGGGAGCTGACACGTCGTTGGCGACTATGAAGTCGGCGCCCTTGCGTTCCAGCTTGCCTCTTGCGTTGTCGACGACGTCGTCGGTCTCGGCCGCAAAGCCCACCAAGGTCTGGCCCGGCCGTTTCGCAGCACCGAGCGCCGCGAGGATGTCGACGGTCTTCTCCAGCGCCACATCGAGCTGGTCGGCCGTCTTCTTGATCTTCGAACCGGCAACAGAAATCGGCCGATAGTCGGCTACCGCAGCCGACATGACAACGACATCGGCGTCGTTGTTTTGCATGACGGCTTCGTGCATCTGTGCGGCGGTCTCGACCAGTGTCACCTGAACCCCAGGGGGCACGGGACGATCGACGGTGCTGATGAGCCTCACCTCGGCCCCTCGGGCCGCGGCTTCGGCAGCCACTGCGTAACCCTGCTTGCCCGACGATCGGTTTCCGATATAGCGCACGGGATCGATCGGTTCGCGGGTGCCACCGGCGGTGACCAGGACTTTCAGTCCGGCCATGTCGGGCGGGGTCAATATTCGCGCCGCCTCGGCAACTATCCGCTGCGGATCTGCGAGCCTGCCGGCGCCGACGTCGCCACCGGCCAACCGCCCGCTCTCGGGGTCGAGGACGTGCACTCCCCGACGGCGCAGCGTGGCCAGGTTCTCCTGCACCGAGGGGTGCTCCCACATCTCGGTGTGCATCGCAGGGCACACCAACACGGGCGCCCGAGTGGCGATGAGGGTGGCAACCAAGGCGTCGTCGGAGATACCGGCCGCGTACGAACCGATGGCCCGAGCCGTGGCCGGAGCGACGATTATCAGGTCGGCGGTCTGACCCAGGGTGGTGTGCGGGATGGGGTCGGCGTTTCCGAACACCGACGTGACCAGGGGCTCTGTCGCCAGGGCCTCGAAGGTGACCGGGCCCACGAACCTGAGCGCCGACTCGGTGAGTATCGGCGTGACCCGTGCTCCCCCGTCGACCAGGCGCCGGCAGACCTCGATGGCCTTGTAGGCGGCGATACCGCCAGACACACCGAGGACGACATGACGCCCGTCGAACATCGTGGGGATCAGTCCTCGGCGTCTTCGGCCGATTCGGCGTCGGACTCGGTCTCGGGCTCGAGATCGCCGCCACCCTCGAGCAAGGCCAAAACGGGGTCGACGTTGGCGCCCCAGTCGGCGGCATCGAGCTCGTCGGGGTCGACCGGCTCGTAGCTGATCTTGTCGGCACCGATCTCTTGGAAGGCGATCGACAAAGGCTTGCGGGCGGTGCTGGTGATCTGCGGGGGCACAGCCTTGCCCATGCCATCGCCGAGCTGACCGAAGTACGAGTTGATCTGACGCGCCCGGCGGGCGGCGAGGGTGACGAGCGTGAACTTCGAGTCGACCTTCTCGAGAAGTTCCTCGACGTGAGGGTTGATCATCGTGTCTTCGTCTTGAGCCATCTTTCGACCTTGCCAATCTCGAGGCCAGCCCTGCGGTCCGGGAAAGACCGCGGCCATGCGGTTTTGGGCGAAGTCTGATTCTAGTCGGTCGCGGGCCCGGCCCGGTGCTCTGTGATGAGAGCCTCGACCTCACTGACGGCTCGGTCCAGGTCGTCGTTGACGATTATGAGATCGGCCAGGGTGCGACCGATCTCTTCTTCGGCATCGGACTTCGCCAGACGTTTGGCAACGTGCTCGTCGCTGTCGCCGCGATGCTGCATGCGTCGGCGCTGTTCTGCCCGGCTGGGCGGCAACACCAAAACCACGACAGCACCGGGGTCGACTTCTCGAACCTGGATGGCACCCTGCACGTCGATCTCGAGCACCACGTCACAACCCGCCGGCGCCTCGGGCATCGGGGTTCCGTAAAGGTGGTCGAAGAACTGGGCCCACTCGAGGAAGCCCCCTGCGGCGATGCGTGCCTCGAAGTCGTCGCGGTTGACGAAGACATACGCCGTTTCGGGTTCGCCGTCGCGACGCGGACGCGTGGTCCACGAGCGGCTCAGCCACAGAGATGGGTCGCGCTGGATCAGTTCGGCGACGATGGAACCCTTGCCCGCGCCACCGGCTCCGCAGATAACGAAGGTCGACGAGCGGGTTTGGTCAGCTCCCGGCACCGAATTGCTCGACCAGCGATCGTCGTTGTTCAGAGCCGAGGCCGCGAAGGCGGCGGTTTTCGGAGATACCGATGTCTTCCATGGCCCGCCTGGCCTTGACCTTCCCGACACCGGGAAGCGACTCGAGCACCGCGAGAACCTTGAGCTTGGCGATGATCTCGTCCTCGTCGGCCTGGGCCAGGATCTCTTCGAGGGTCAACATCTGCATCTTGAGCTTGGACTTGACCTCGGACCTGACCCGGCGAGCTTCTGCGGCTTTTGCCAGGGCAGCCTGCCGCTGTTCGGGGCTGAGGGACGGGGGTGTCGTCATGGAGACAGGTTAGCGCCGTTC
>JAGQSP010000208.1:3781-4267 GCA_020439485.1 Acidimicrobiales bacterium
ACCGAAGGTGTCGCGAACTAGCACCTACGAGACAGCCTGGCGGACTTCCTCGGAGATGGCTTCCGCGGCCGCCACCGGATCGTCGGCTGCTGTGACGGCACGACCGATCACCAGTAGGTCGGCACCGGAGGTGATGGCCTCGGCCGGGGTTGCGACCTTGGCCTGGTCGTGAGCCGATGTTCCGGCCGGGCGGATCCCCGGAACGACCATGTCGAGCCTCGGTGCATATTGCCTGGCCTCGCGGACATCAGATGCGGCACACACGATGCCTCCGCAGCCACCTTCGAGTGCCACCTGAACCCGCTTGGGCAAGATGTGCGGCGGGGCGTCGCCGTCGCTGGTGAGAATGGTCACGGCCAGGGCGGTGGGTGCGGGGAGCCCGGCGCGTTCGGCGCCGGTGGCGAGGCCCTCGACGCCGGCACGAAGCATCGTGGGTCCGCCGAAGGCGTGCAGCGTCAGGTATCGCACGCCCAGCGCACCCAGAAC
>JAGQSP010000209.1:0-6503 GCA_020439485.1 Acidimicrobiales bacterium
GAAGGCGGAAAGCCGCCCTTGCTGGCCGGGCACCAGCGGGTCGGGTCGACCAGGATCACCGACTTGCCCTGGTCGGCCATCGCCTGGCGATACTCGTCCCAGTCGGGGGGCTCACCCGGGATACAGCGGAAGTACTCGACCAGGCCGTCGGCGGCTTCTGGCATGTCCAGCACCGTTGCCTCACCGTCGATCTGCACCCACTCGCTGTTGAACTCTGGGCCCATCACCAACACCGACACATGGGGATTTCGCCTGGCGTTGTTGACCTTGGCCCGTTCGGGATAGCTGGCTATGGCAAGGCGCCCGTCTGCCGTCATGCCACCGGTCACCAGACTCAGCTGCGGCCGGCCGTCGGCGCGGGTGGTGGCCAGCACCCACCGGTGTTTGCCCGCCACGAAGTCGGCGAGCTCGGCTGCCGAAACCCGGCGGTCGCCCGACATGTGGGCGGCCCTGCGGTCGTCTCTGGGGATCTTCTTGACCATGGGTCCATCATGGCGGTTGATACGCCGTCGAGCGCGTAGTGTCGGTGCACACGACATCAAGGAGTGACCAGATGAGCGACCACGTCTATTGGATTCTCGCAGCCACGGTCAAGGACGGTCAGCGCGACGAGTTCGACGCGGTGAAAGACGAGCTGATCGAGGCCACGGCCACCGAGGAAGGCTGCCTCAACTACGAGTGGAGCGAGGGGCCAGACGGCACCATCCACATCCTCGAGCGGTTCGCCGACTCGGCAGCCGCAATGGCGCACATGGCCAACTTCGGCCCGTTTGCCAAGCGGTTCATGACCTGCCTGACCGTCAATTCGTGGACCCTCTACGGCAGCCCCGACGAGACGGTCCAGAAGGCACTCAGCCCCATGGGCGCTGTTCACTACTCGTCCATCGGCGGCTTCAGCAAGTGAGCTCGTGACGCTGCTTCGCCTCGGAGCAGCGATGGCGGCGGTGGCGATCGGTGTCGACCGGCTGCACTACAGAGCCGGCAGGGCCGCTCCCCCGCCGCCCCATCCGAAGCACCCGGTAGTCGTGGTGCTCGGGTTTCCAACCATGCCCAGCGGCCAACCATCGCCCGTGCAGCGATGGAGGGTCGCCCGGGCGCTCGAAGTGCTGCGACAATTCGACGGCGCTCGCCTGATCTGCTCGGGCGGCGCCGTTGCCAATCGATGGGTCGAGGCCGAGACGATGGCGGCTCTGGCCGTGTCGGGCGGGGCCGACCCCTCGCTGGTGGAGATCGAGGGCGAGTCGCCCAACTCTTGGGAGAACGCTGCCAACACCCGCGACCTGGTCGCCGATTGTGACGCCGTGGTGCTGGTGTCAGATCCGCTGCACGCCGCCCGCGTGCGCTCTTACTGGCTGGCCCAAGAACCCGCGGACGAGGCCCGCGTGTTCGTCGCCGATGTCGATCGGTCGTGGCGAGACCTGTGGATCTTGACACCCGCGGCCACCATCGAGATCGCCCGCCGCCTGCGCGATCTGCTGCGCTGACCCCGATTCCCAAAGGGCCAGGTTTGGTGCCGGACGGCGTTGCGCGGGATGCTTCGCCGATGCCAGACGACGTCGTTTTGTACGAAGAACGAGACGGCATCGCGATCGTCACCATCAACCGACCCCAGAAGAAGAACACCCTCACCGACGCGGTGATCCAAGGGGTCGCAGACGGTGTCGACAAGGCGGCGGCATCGCGGTCGGTGGCGGCTGTGGTGCTTAGGGGTGCGGGCGATACGTTCACCGCCGGCTACGACCTCACCGACAGATCGGGCTGGCCCCAGGTTTACGACGCCGAGGGCCCCGAGCCGCGCGAAGGGGCGTGGGATCCGGTCCGCGACTATCAGTTCATGGGCAACAACGTGCGCCGTTTCATGCGCATCTGGGAATGCCCCAAGCCGGTGCTGGGCGAGATCAAGGGCTGGGCGGTCGGCGGCGCCACCGACCTGGTGCTGTGCTGCGACCTGCTGTTCATGGCATCAGACGCTCATATCGGATACGCACCCAGCCGAATCTTCGGCACGCCCACGACGATGATGTGGGTCTATCGCCTGGGTCTCGAACACGCCAAACAGTTCCTGCTGACCGGACGCGCCATCGACGCTGCCACCGCTCAGCGCATCGGCCTGGTCAGCTACGTCCATTCACCAGAAGATCTGGCCGAGGCGATCGAGGCCGAGGCGATGCGTTTTACGAACATTCCCGGGAATCAACTCGCCCTCAACAAGATGCTGATAAACCAAGCGTTCGAGAACATGGGCCTTCGCACGACCCAGATGCTCGGCACCTTCTTCGACGGGATCACCCGACATACCGAAGAGGCCTACCGCTGGGTCGAAGAGTTCGACACCAAGGGGTTCAGGCAAGTGATCCGCGAACGCGACGAACCCTGGCAGGACTATGGCGAACGACCGCACTGACACCCATCAGCCCCAAGTCCCCGACGACAAGATCAGTCGCCAGGCATGGCTTGCGCTTTCGGTGGCCACGCTGACCACCTTCCTGGTCGTCATCGACATCTCGGCGGTGAACGTTGCGTTCCCGTCGATTCAGGACGACTTCGAAGTGTCGCGCACGTCCCTCAGCTGGGTCGTGTCGTCGTACAACATCGTCGTCGGTGCGCTGCTGCTCAGCGCCGGCCGCCTCGCCGACAGCGTCGGCCGCCGCAAGGTGTTCCTGCCCGGCGTTGCCCTGTTCGGTTTTGGTTCCGCGCTGTGCGGCATCGCCCCCAACCACCAGTTGCTGATTGCGGCCCGGGTGCTGCAGGCGGTGGGTGGCGCTGTCACCATGGCGTCGTCGTTCGCCGTGATGCTGCCCGAGTTCGCCCCGTCCAAGCGCAGCACCGCCATCGGCATCGCGGGGGCCACCGGATCTCTGGGTGCGGTAACCGGGCCTGCACTGGGCTCGGCGCTGATCGACGCGTTCAACTGGCGCGCGATCTTCCTCATCAACGTGCCGCTGTGCTTGCTGGTGCTGGTGCTGGGCCCCCGCTGGCTCAGCGAATCGAGCGACCCCGACGCCACCGGGCGCATCGACTTGCTTGGCGTGCTGATCGGCACCGGCGGCGTGTTCTTCGTGATGTTCGGCATCGTGCAGAGCGAGACCTGGGGCATCGACGACCCCAGAGCGGTGGCGGCCATCGTGTTGGGTCTGGTGTTGTTGCCCCTGCTGGTCAGGCGGTCGCGCACACATCCCGAACCGCTGATCAACCTCGACCTGTTCCAGTACGCCTCGTTCCGCAGCGTCAACACCAGCGTTGTTTTCTATGGCCTGGCATTCACCTCGGGCTTCCTGGTCAACTCGCTTGTGCTGCAAGACCTGTGGGGCCAATCGATCCGCACCACCGGCCTGGCGTTGATGCCCAGTCCGCTGATCGCAGCGGTCATCTCACCGATCTCGGGCAGCGTCGCCGACCGCATCGGCCACCGGTGGGTCTTGGCCTTCGGCACAGCCTCGCTGGGCGTGTGTTACCTGCTGTACGTGCTGTTGCTGGGCGACGATCCCCAGGTTTGGAACCGATTCGTGCCCATCAGCCTGATCTCGGGCCTGGGCGTCGGCACCACCGTCGCCACGTGGTCGAGCGCCGGCGTGGCCGACATCCCGCCTTCGAAGTTCGGCGTTGCGGGCGCCACCTTCAACACCCTGCGGCAGGCTTCGTATGCGCTGGGAATCGCCATAACCGTCACCCTGGTGGCGTCGGGTACCAGCGAGCTCGACTTCACCGGCTACCAGCGGGCGTATGGATTCGTGGCGATCGCATACTTCGTTGCCGCCGCCGTGGTCGGCGTCACGTTCCCCGCGGGTTCCAGCCGCGACCGCGCCGCAGCTCCGACCCCAGCCCGAACGCGCTGACTCGCAAGTGTCTGTCCCTGGCGCCCCTATCGGGGCGCCGGGACGACACACCTCGTCACACCATCACGAACCGACGACGGATTGCGTCGCGCGTGGCCCTGTCAACACCGATCGAGTCGAGCCAGGGGTCGAGATCGCCCACACCTCCGACGGGATCGAGGGCGTCGATGATCCACCTGCGGTCGGCGCCCGCCATGCGGTCGAGCTTGTGCGGCTCGAGTTTGGCCATCTCCGGAAACCGGGCCTCCATGTCGGCCCGGACGGTTCCCATCGCCGCGGCGCTCAACTCGAAATCCTCGAAGGCATCCTCTGGGTCGACGCCAGCGATCATCTGGACCAGGAACGCGATGAAACCGGTGCGATCCTTTCCCGATGTGCAGTGGAACACCATCGGCTGATCTGTTCGGGCGAACAGCTGAAGCGGGGTGGCCAGGAGGCTGTCGGCCACCTCGACGATCATCCTGAACACCACACTCATCGGATCGTCGGCCTCGAATACTTCGTTGTCGCCCGGCCGTTCGGCGGCCACCGGCGGCCCGAAGCCCGAGTCGACGTGATGCCATTCGATGCTCGAACCCTCGAAGGCAAACCGACCGTGGCGCTCGAGTTCGGCCGACGACCGCACATCGACCACCAGGCCGATGCCCAGCGAATCGAGCACCGTGCGACCCCGTTCGGTCAGACGGTCGAGCGAAGCCGAGCGGTACAAGACACCGGTGCGAGTCTTGCCCCCGTCGCGGGTGTGGCGACCGCCGACATCGCGAAAGTTGAAGGTGCCGTCGACGTCGATGAACGGGTCGATGCCTGGGTCGATGAAGAGATCTGCCATCGCCGGGCGATGCTAGGTGCCGCGGCCTACAACCCGATGAACACCGGGTTGCGTTTCGGCCAACAAAGGTCGGTACCGATTTGGACCAACCGCACTGTCTCGGCGCCCCGATAGGGGCGCCAGAGAAAGACACTTCCGAGGGGGGGGGGGGGGGCTAGGGGGTCAGTGGGTCAGGGGATCACCTTTGGGCGGGCCACGACACGGCTTCGGCTTCCAGCGCCGCGGCGAGCTCGCTGACCAGGTCGCCAAGCAGCTCGGAAGCGACCTCCGACGGCTGGCCCGGCGCCACCCTGGCAACGGTGTTGCCCTGGGCAAGCGCGGGCAACCGTGACGACCTGGGCCATTCGATGACGTTGCCCCCCACCGCCCGGCGGCTGAGAAGGGCGACACCGAGGCCCGCTTCGACCGCGGCCAAAACGCCCGCCGAGCTGGGCCCAGAGAAGGCCGTCCAGTAGTCGATGCCCGCGGCATCGAGCGATGCCCGGGCGATAGGCCCGTAGAACCCCCTCGGGCCAAAGGTGATCAGCGGCACGTCGCCCGTTGCGTAGGGCGCATCGGGAGAGCACACCCACACCAGCTCGTCGCGAACCAACACGACGTCACCCTTGGGAACCTGCTCGCCCAATTGCAGCACGGCGATGTCGAGTGCGCCCCTGCGCATCATGTCTTCGAGGTCGAGGTTGCGGTCGACGAAGAACTCGACCCAGGCCTCGGGATGGCGTCGGTTGAAGCCCGCCAGCACCGCGCTGACACACACCGAAGACACCTCCTCGGTCGCCCCCAACCTGACGCGCCCGGTTAGGTCAGACCGAGACAGCCGATCGACCAGCTCATCGTGGGCCTCGACGATGCGCCGCGCCTCCTCCATCACCAGGGCGCCGTCACGGGTGGGACGCAACGAATGCCCGGTGCGCACCAGCAGCGGTCGGCCGACCTTGTCCTCGAGCCGCTTGATCTTCCAGCTGACAGCCGACTGGCTGAGGCCCAGGTGCACGGCCGCCCTGGACGGCCCACCAAGGTCGAGTACAGCGAGAAACGTGCGCAGCGATTCGGTATCCAGATTCACCTGCCAACTATGACAAAAGTTGATGAAAAGTAGAAGATGTTGGATGTTGTGTCATGTCGCTGGTATGCCGACACTGAAGACATGAAGACCACCGCACCCAACTCCCCCAAGTCGATCCAGGCGATGGTCCGCGAGACCATGGGCCCCGGATACCAGTTCGCCGTGCCTGCCACGCGTCTGTTCGAACGCCTCAGCCACCATGCCGCCACGGCCAGCCACCCTTCGAACGAACGCTAGAACCAGCTGCTTGACCCCCTAGCTGGGCGAGCGACCCATCGGGCATACACTCTGCGCCGATGGTTGCCCGACGATCAGCACCAAAACCCAAGGCCATCGTCGGCTGGCGAGAATGGGTCGCTCTGACCGAGCTTGGCGGTGCTGTGGTCAAGGCCAAGGTCGACACCGGGGCCCGCACGTCTGCGATCCACGCCTACCGCATCTCCACGTACGAGTCCGACGGCCTGACCATCGCCAGGTTCCAGATCCATCCGGTTCAAAAGCGCAAGCGGCCGGTGCTGGCGGTCGAAGCACCGGTGGTCGACAGACGCCACGTGCGCAGCTCGAATGGCAGCGTCGAGGAACGGTTGGTGGTGCGCACACCGATCGAGATGGGCCAGCACCGGTTCTCGATCGATCTCACCTTGACCAACCGCGACGAGATGGGCTTTCGCATGCTGTTGGGCCGCTCGGCCCTGAAGCGCCGCTTCCTGGTCGATCCGGGCCGGTCATACGTAACGGGCAGGCCCGCCGAAGATTCCGAGACGGCGGCAGG
>JAGQSP010000209.1:6613-11819 GCA_020439485.1 Acidimicrobiales bacterium
CATGGCGTGACCGAAGGCCCCACCATGTGGCTGACAGGTGCCATCCACGGCGACGAGATCGTCGGAGTCGAGATAATCAGGCGGGTCCTCAACACCGCCGACCCCACCAAGATGGCAGGCACCGTGTTGGCGTGCCCTGTGGTGAACGTGCCAGGCTTCGCCAATTCCGAGCGCTACTTCCCCGACAGGCGCGACCTGAACCGCTCGTTCCCCGGGTCCAATCGCGGCTCGCTGGCTTCGCGGTTCGCACGGGTTTTGATGGACCAGGTCATTCGTCGCGGCGACGTCGGCATCGACTTCCACACCGGCTCCGACCACCGGGCAAACCACCCTCAGATTCGCGCCGATCTGTCGGACCAGTCGACCTCGGACCTGGCCCATGCCTTTGGCGCGCCGCTGTCGATACACGCGCGCGTTCGAGACGGGTCGCTACGCGAGGCGGCCGTGAACGCCGGAGTCACCACCCTGCTGTACGAGGGCGGCGGCGCCTCCAGGTTCGACAGCCAGGCGGTCGAGGTGGGCACGGCGGGGGTGCTGAGGGTGATGCAACGAATAGGCCAACTGCAACCCGGCGACCAGTCGACCAGCGAACCGCCCGAGACCACCGTCGTGCGACGCTCGCATTGGGTCAGGTCGCCGCGAAGTGGCATCGCCAGAGTCGAGGTCGAACTCGGCCAACACCTGGTGCCGCGCCAACCGGTGGCGACGGTGACCGACGCGTACGGATCGTGGGAGTGGACCATCAGGGCCCGTTCTCACGCGGTGGTGATAGGCAGGAACGAGCGCCCGGTGGTGCATCAGGGAGACGCCCTGGTGCACCTGGGCACCCCCGTAGACCAAACCCAGGACGGCTGACGAATGAAGCTAGGAATCCTCTCTCGCTCGCCTCATGCGTACAGCACCAGGCGTTTGAAGGCCGCAGCGCTCGACCGCGGCCACAAGGCAATAGTTCTCAACACGCTTCGTTTCGCGATCGACCTGACCAGCGACGAGCCCGACCTGCAGTACCGCGGCAAGCCGTTGTCGGATTACGACGCGGTAATACCCCGAATCGGCGCATCGATCACGTTCTACGGACTGGCCGTGGTGCGCCAGTTCGAGCAGATGGACGTGTACACGCCCAACACCGCCAACGGCATCGCGAACTCGCGCGACAAACTCAGGTCGATCCAGATCCTGTCGCGACACAACATCGGCATCCCCGCAACGACCTTCGTTCGCAACCGCAAAGACGTGCTGCCCGCAATCGAACGGGTCGGTGGCGCTCCGGTGGTGATCAAGCTGCTCGAAGGCACCCAGGGAATCGGGGTCATCCTGGCCCCGGACAACAAGGTCGCCGAAGCCGTCATCGAGACGCTGCAGTCGACCAAACAAAACGTGTTGATCCAGCGCTTCGTGGCCGAGAGCAAGGGACGCGACATCAGGGCCCTGGTGGTAGGAGACCGCGTCGTGGCTGCGATGCGGCGCACAGCGCAGCCTGGCGAGTTCCGCTCGAACGTGCACCGGGGCGGCTCGACCCAGATCGTCGAACTGGACGACGAGTACCAGCGGGTTGCGGTTCAGGCCGCCCAGATCATGGGCCTGAAGGTCGCAGGTGTCGACATGCTGGAGAGCACAGACGGCCCCCTGGTGATGGAGGTCAACAGCTCGCCAGGCCTCGAAGGCATCGAGACCGCAACGGGACTGGACGTGGCGGGCGCAATCGTCGACTACATCGCCAGCCAGGTCGACTTCCCTGAGCTGGACGTGCGCCAGCGCTTGTCGGTGTCGACCGGTTATGGGGTCGCCGAACTGCACGTGGGCGAGGCGTCAGACATCGTGGGCAAGTCGATCGTCGACTCGGGTCTGCGCGAGCGCGACATCACCGTGCTGACGTTGAACCGCGGCTCGAAGGTGATCCCTAACCCCAAGGGCAGCAGGGTGCTCGAGTCCGACGACCGGCTGCTGTGCTTCGGTCGGCTCGACGAGATGCGCAGCCTGGTGCCGGCGCGCCGGCGCCGACGGGCCCGCCCTCGTATCCAGCCGTTGCCCGACGACGCCCTGCCCGACGAGGCCCTCCCGGAGGAGGAGTCAGAGCAGTGACGGTGCAGATCCTCCACGCCAACAAGATGGTCGAGATGACCGACCTCGACCATGCCCTCCACGAGATGGGCGACGACGACTGGCTGTGGATCGACATCGGCGAGGCCTCGGCCAACTCGTCACTGGTGGTGCAGGTCGGCGAGGCGCTGGGCCTCGACCCCATCGCCATCTCCGACGCGGTGAACGAAGACGACCTTCCCAAGCTCGACGACTTCGGCGACCACCTTCTGCTGGTGCTGCGCGGGCTGGCCGACGACATGACCACCTACGAGGTCGATTGCTTCATCACCGCCAACCACCTGGTGACCGTTCGCAACACCGAGTCGCCCGCCATCAACGCCATGTGGACACAGTGTCGGTTGCAACCGGGCTTGCTGTCGGGCGGTCCAGACGAACTGGCGGCCCGCATTGCCGACGTGATGAGCAGGCGGATGGCCCTGGTGGTCGAGTCGTTCGACGAACGAAACGACGAGTTGATCGATGCCGCCTTGCGCGCCGACCCCGACCTGATCGCCGACCTCACCGCCGTTCGCCAGGATCTGGCCGAGATAAGGCGGGCAGTTCTGCCCCAGCGCGAGGCGCTGGATCAGGCTCGCCGCGCCGACTCCCCACTCATAACCGTCGGCGGATCGAGGCGGTTCTCCGACGCCTTCGACGTCATCTCGCGTGCCGCATACGGCCTCGACGCGGCCCGCACCGCGCTGGCTGAAACGCTCGACGCCTACCAGGGTTCTGAGGCCAGGCTCGCCACCGACGTCAGCCGAGTGCTGACGATCTACGCCGCCATCATGCTGCCGCTGACCGTGGTGACCAGCTTCTACGGCATGAACTTCGAGAACCTGCCCCTGCTGCGCCGCCAACACGGGTGGGTGCTGGCAGCCACGTTGATGGTGATCATCATGACCCTCAGCCTGGGTATGTTCGTGTCGCTCGGGTGGATGCGGCGCCCCAGCGGAGGCGAAACCACCAAGGCCCTGGGCCGTGGCCTATACGAAGCGGCGCGCACCCCAGTGGTGCTGGTGGCCTCGCTGGTGCAGGCCCCCGTGCGCCCGGTTGCCAAGGGAGCGCGCAAGGCGCTGGCGCGGCGGCCCGCCAGGCGGGTCAGGGGCGACGAAACTCGCTGACCCCGTCCGACAGTGTGTCGGTGGCCGGGTTGTAGACCAGGGTGGCGGTGAACGGATCGAGTTCGATGTCGCCTGCGGGCGCAGCACACGCGAAGCGACCCGCGACGACCAGCGAGTTGCCCGGGCCCGACGCCGACACCACCAACCGCGCCGGATAGTCGTCGCCGTATGGCCGACACGACGTGGCCCGATCGTCTTCCCAAAGCACCCGGTAGGACCACCTCTCGCCCACCGGTTCGTCGACCCAGCCGGTCGCCGAGATCTGGATGGTCTGGGTGCTGCCATCGCCGGGGTCAGAGCCGGTCCAATCGCCGACGAATCGGCCGGGGGCGGGCACGGGCTCTTGGGGGCTGATGCCCACTATCGGGCTCGCCGGACTGTCGGCCCCGAGGCTGCCGAAGAACGGTCGACTCGAGAAGTTGAACACCCCACCGTCGCCGGCCACCATCACGTAACCATCGGCGAAAGCCACCATCCCGTTCACGGGCGCCACCAAGCTCTCGCCTTCTGCCAGCACGCCGGGTATCGAGTTGTTGAACCAGGCGTCGCCGAACGCGAACACTCCCCCATCGGACGCAACCAGCCAATAGCCGTGGCCGGTGGGCGTTGGAACGATGCCAACGACCGGGCCGTCGAGCGCAACCCCTGGTAGCACCTGGGGAATCGACCCCTGGAAGGTCGCATCGCCCAACGCGAAGATGCCGCCGTCGGAGCCGACCATGTAGTAGCCACGACCCGTGGGGGTGGCGACCGAGCTGATGATCGGACCATCCAGATCCAGATCGGAGACATCGCCGAAGGAGCCGGCCGAGCCGAACGCCAGCGCCCGTCCGGCGTCGGTGAACACCCAGTAGCCGTCGCCGGTGGGTGTGGACGACATCGTTGCCGGCACCTCCCCCGGCCGCAGCTGCGCCAGGTCGACGTTGCCGTGGTGCCGCGCGTTACCAAACGCCCACACCCGGCCCAGGCTGTCGAGAATCCAGTAGCCGTCGCCGGTCGGCAGGCGCTCGATGTCGATCGAGGCCAGCACGGGCGGGGCCATCTGGTCCAACAAGTCGCCGTACAGCTCGGCATCGCCGAACGGGTAGACCTGCCCATCGCTGCCCAGAACCCAGTATCCAGCGCCCACCCTGGGGACGACCACACTCGATTCGGGCGACCGCTCGCCGACCCCGGCAGAGTTCACCCCCACGACAGTGAACGTGTAGCTGCTGGCGTTGTTCAACCCTTCGACCACGGCCTCGTTCGTGGCAACCTGCAGCGAGACGATCGGGTCGCCGGACCCGACCGGGCCCACCCAGGCCTCGACCCGGTAGGTCGACACCGTGTTGACCGGAGGCGCCCACCACAGCTGTGCGGTGCCGTCACCGGCAAGAGCCTGTGGACGCCCGGGCCTTTCCGGCACCCTCACCGAGGCGACCGGTGTGGCCCTATCGGACATGGCAGACGCTTCCGAGTGTCCCACGGCGTTCACGGCCGTCACCGAGAAGCGGTACGCGGTGCCGTTGGTGAGCCCACCGAAGAGCACCTCGGTGGCGGGCGCCTGAACGATCTGCTCTGCGCCGCCCGGGCTGGCGCGAACGACGTAGTGCTCGATCGCGCTGCCCCCGTCGCCGGGAGCGGTCCACGACACCTGCACCCAACCATCGCCCGCCGAGGCGAGCGGAGCCGACGGACGCGCGGGCGGCCCGGCGGGCACCACCACGGCCGATGCCGCCGATGGTGCAGAGGCACCAACGTCGTTCAGAGCCTCGACGGTGAATGTGTAGGCGGTGCCGTTCTGCAAGCCCTCGAAGGTCACCAGCGTCGTGCCTGCGCCCACGTCGAGCGAGCCGCCCGAAGGGCTGGCGGTGATGCGATAGCCCGTGAGCTCGGCGCCACCGTCGTCGGCCGGTGGGTTCCACCACACGACTGCGCTGGCGTCGCCGGCGCTGACCGACGGAGCCGCAGGAGCCGCCGGTACCGCTGCCGGCACGAAGCTCGCCATCACGCGGGTGCCG
>JAGQSP010000210.1 GCA_020439485.1 Acidimicrobiales bacterium
GATCGCCAGCTGAGGTCTGCCGACACCAACGATCGGTATGCCAGCGCATACAGGGCCGTGTTGATGCCGATCGACGCACACGCCAACCACACGGCCTGCAACCCGCCCAGGCCGTCGACCACCCGCCCCAGGTTGGCCACCATCACCGAGGCCAACACGCCCAGGCCCAGTATCAGCAGCATCCGCAGCGACTTGAGCCGGCGTTTGATCGGGTTTGGACGTTCGTGGCGCGCCACGTTGTAGATGCCGTTCAAAGCCACCTCGGCCGCGTTCACGGCGGCGAGCCCGGCCCACACTGCGCCGGCGAGACCCAGCACCAACGACACGAAGTTGCCGCGGATCGCCTGGGTGTTCTGGCGGATCGTCGGGCCCATCGTCGGGAACTGCTGCAAGACGGTGCGCTCCAGGTCGGCGCGAAGATCGGGTCGGCTGTCGAACACGAACCCGGCCACGGTCAGCAACACCACCATCAAGGGAAAGATCGAAAGCAGCCCGTAGTACGCGATCAGTGCACCCAGCTGAACACCGCGGTCTTCGGCAAACCTCTTCAGCACGCCGACCACGAACGCCGTGGGCTTGCGCCGGCGCTGGACGCGATCGATCACGTCCATCCCAGCGTTCCAACGCCGCTCGATCGACGACCACAGGCCGCTCGCAGCATCTTCGAGGCCGGCAGCGGGTTCGTTCATCGAATCGAGCCCTACCCGCTCGCGCCGATGACGAAACCGGACGCATGGACGTAACCACCGCCCACGGCCAACGTCTCGGTTGCATGACTACACCTGTTGCTTCCGATCAGCTTCGAATCAACGTCGAGATGGGCGACGACTACACCCCCACACCACGTGTGCGAACGGCCTTGAACGAGCTCGTTGCGGCATTGGCCGAGGCCGAGGCCGACGAGGTAGAGGGGTTCATGGGCAACTTCGAAATCCAGGATTTCAGGGCCATGACCTACGACTCGTCGTCGCCGAAACTCAACAGAGGCAACGTCCACGGCAAGGTCGAACTTCGCGACGTCGGCAGCATCTTCAAGTTCTGACCGGACAGTTACGTCGATGCCCCTCTTACCCGTTGCGTCGGTGGTCTACGGCCCCGACGACCTACTGGCGGCAGCTCGAGCGCTGATCGACTCGAGCTCTCGACGGATCATCGACGACCCCGAAATCGACGTCAGCTGCCGCGCCGGATGCTCAGCCTGCTGCTCGCAGGCGGTCCCGGCGTCGGCAGCTGAGGTCAGGGCCGTACTGGGTGCGATAGACCGACTCGAGCCCGATAGGCGGCGCGTCGTTGCAGAGCGAATCGAGCGCGCCAGCCAGAGGTTGCACGAAGCCGGTGTGGCCGCGCGCGATTTCACAGAAGCAGGGGCCGACCCGCAGGCACGATTCGCCGTGGCCGCTCGTTACTTCGAAGCCGACGTTGCGTGTCCGCTTCTGGACGACGGGGTGTGCTCGATCAGGCCCGACCGCCCTCTGGCCTGTCGCGAGTATCTGGTGACCTCAGACCCGAAACACTGTGCGCCACCAGGCGAATCGGCCGACCAGGTCGTGAGGATCAGGTCGGCCACAGATGTCGTCGGTGGATTCGCCGAGGTCGCGGCCTCGTTCAACGAAACCAAGCACTACATCTTGGCGTTCGCCCTGGCCGACGCCGCCGCCAACGGAGCGCCCGAACGACCCGAGCCACAGGCACGGTCGGGACCGCGCACCGCAGCGCTGCTCACCGCCCGCACCATCGCGGGCAGCGACTGACGTCGAAGCGGCTGCTACTGCGAGGACAGACGCCTTCTCTGCTCGGCCAGCGTTGCCCCTGCGGCCCAATCGTTGGCTTCGAGCGAGCGCAGGATCGCGGCCAGGTTCCGGTCGCGGAGTCGTTCGAGTTCGCGTATCGAATGCTGGCCCGACTGTTCGTCGGACTGATCGGCAATCAGTTGCACCAGGTCTTCGGTCAGCTCGGGCACGTCGGTGAGCTTGGTCCACGGCCAGCTGAGACATGGCCCGAACTGCCGCATGAAGTGGGCCATCCCACCTTCGCCGCCGGCCACCCGATAGGTCTCGAACAAGCCCATCTGAGCCCACCGAAGACCGAACCCATAGCGGATCGCGTCGTCGATCTCTGCGGTGGTGGCCACACCGTCTTTCACCAGCCACAGGGCCTCGCGCCACACCGCCTCGAGCAGCCGGTCGGCGATGAACGCGTCGATCTCGACCCTCACGTGCAGCGGGTGCATGGAAACCGAGCGATAGGTCGCCATCGCTGCTGCGATGGCCTCGGTCGACGTCGCTTCGCCGCCCACGACCTCGACCAGCGGCAGCAGGTACACCGGATTGAAAGGGTGACCGACCACGAGCCGCTCGGGGTGGCGGATCGCAGTCTGCAACTGCGACGGCCGGATGCCCGAGGTCGAGGATGCGATGACGGTCTCGGCCGGGCATGCTTCCGCGATGGCCGCGAGGATGCCGGTCTTGAGGGCCACGTCCTCGGGTGCCGATTCCTGTACGTGCATCGCACCATCGACGGCATCGGCAATCGAATCGACGATTGTCACGCGCCCCTCGTCCCCCGCTGGCAGGTCCAGGTCGGCCCAGGCAGCTCGGGCGTTCGACATGACCTCGTCGACCACTCGGGACGTCGAAGTCGATGGATCGCTGATGCGCACGTCGAACCCGTGCATCGCAAACCGGGCGGCCCATGCGGCGCCGATCACGCCCGCACCGACGATGGCAATGTGAGATTCGCTCACCGGGACCCTCCTCAGCCGACCTTGGTGAGGCCCAGGCGGCTGCGGACCTGCTCGGGTCCCAGCACCTCGAAGTTCATGGCCTCGAGGATGGTCACCGCCCGCTCGACCAGTTGGCCGTTGGTCGCGAGCACACCCCGCGACAGGTACAGATTGTCTTCGAGCCCCACCCGAACGTTGGCCCCCACCAGGGCCGCGGCCGCCACGTACTCCAGCTGACGGCGACCGATCGAGAAAGCCGAATAGTGCCAGTGTGACGGCACGTTGTTGACCATCGCCATCAGGGTGTTCATGTCGTCGGGTGCGCCCCACGGAACCCCCATGCACAGCTGGGCCAGCACGGTCTTGCCCGCATAGAGGCCTCGCTGATCCTGGTCCTTGGCATACCAGAGGTGTCCGGTGTCGAAGCACTCGAGCTCGGGGGTCACCGGCAGGTCAGCGAACTGGCGGGCGATCTCGTCGAGCTGCCCTGTGGTGTTGGTCATGACATAGTCGCCCTCGCCGAAGTTCATGGTTCCCATGTCTATGGTGGCGATCTCGGGCAGGCACTCGCGTATGTGGGCCATCCGCTCGGTGGCCCCGGCCAGATCGGTGCCGGCCTCATCCAAAGGCAGGGGATTGTCGACCCCGCCCAGCGTCAAGTCGGCGCCCGTGCCCCCGGTGAGGTTCAGCACCACGTCGGTGCTGGACGACCGGATGCGATCTGTCAGTTCCTTGTAGAGGTCGAGATCGCGACTCTGCTTGCCGGTGTCGAGATCGCGAACGTGGCAGTGAACCACCGCCGCACCGGCCTTTGCCGCTTCGATCGCGGCGTCAGCGATCTGTTCGGGAGACACGGGCACGTGCGGTGACTTTCCGACGGTGTCGCCTCCACCCGTGACGGCGCAGGTTATGAACACGCTGGGCATGACTCTCCGATCGACGACATCGGCGCACACATTGCCACGCGCGTGCCTGGCAGCCCACTCTTGCAGTGACTAGAGTCGTTCTCTAGAGTATCGCTCTAATGACGACCCGAGATCGCATCCTGGCCGAGGCCGAACGGCAACTGCTCGACGTCGGGTACGCCGCGTTCTCGATGAACTCGGTTCGCAAAGCGTTGGGTCTGTCGTCGGGCAGCATGTTTCATGCCTTCGCCTCCAAGGCCGCGCTGGCAGCCGAGGTCTATGTCGGCGCAATGGCCGACTACCAGAACGTGGCGTCGCGAGTTGCGCTGGGCCCCGGCGACCCCAAACACACGGTGGAACAGTTCGTGGCCAGCCACCTGTTGTGGGTCGAGTCGAACCGCCAGCGGGCCCACTTCCTGTTCATGACCCAGCCAGACGAACTGTTGGAGTTGGCGGCGGGTCAGCTGAGCGCGGCAAACGACCAGTTCTTCGCCGCCATCGGCGAGCTGACGGCACGGGCCGCCGAACACGGCCTCTGTGCAGGCCTGCCTGTCGACGTCAGCCACCCGCTGATCATCGGCCCCGCCCAGGAGTACTGCCGGCGGTGGACTCGTGGCCTGGTCGCTCAACGGCCGACCCAGCTGACGACCGTGTTTCAACGCTCTGCCCTGGCCGCCCTGCGTTCGACCCTCTAGGAGAAACGATGAACGACCTGCTCACCTACCAGCTGTCCGATGGAGTGGCCACGATCGTCATGGACGACGGCAAGGCCAACGTGATGTCGGCGGAGATGATCTCCCAACTCGACGCGGCCTTCGCCAGGGCCAGAAGCGACGGTCCTGTGGTGGTGCCCACCGGCAGGCGCAACATCTTTTCGGCCGGGTACGACCTGGCGGTCTTCGACCAACCCCAAGCCGTCGTCGCCGAGACGATGCGAGCCGGCGG